>NZ_JBHWVM010000153.1:0-9470 GCF_042736805.1 Streptomyces sp. NPDC060031 | reverse complement strand
CCCGAGCCATGGCCTCCTTGCGCAACCTCGCCATCGGCATCTTCCGCCAGGACGGCCGGACCAACATCGCTGCCGCCGTCCGCCATACCGGCCGCAACTACCACCGGCCCCTACAGGCCCTCGGCCTCACCTGACGAACCCGGACAGATTTCGATCATGCAATGACCCTGCCATGGGGGGGGAGATGCGTTGGGCTGGAGAGGGTAGTAGAAGCCGCTGACGTGGTGGCCGCCTGGTCGCATCAGTGCAGCTGGGAGGACCTGCTCGTGTCGGTGAATGTCGACGCGGGCAGGTTGGGACTTGATCTGCGCGACGGCTGGGCGAGGCGATGGACGGTCTGGTGGCGGGCTGATGGGGACGAGGCGTCCGGCTCGGTACAGGACCTCGTACACGAGCCGGCGCTGTCGGATCCGCTTACCGCCCCCGCACTCAGTAGACGTGTCGGACCGGCTCTGCTCCGGTTTGGATCAGGAAGTCGGTGAGTACTTGGGCGAGTCGTTCGGGCTGGTCCTCGGGGATGAGGGTGGACGAGTCGGCGATCTCGATCAGCCGGCCCTGCGGGTACAGCTCAGCCAGCCGGGGGCCGTGCTCACGCGGCATCAATCGGTCCTCGGTCGCCCAGACGACCAGTACCGGGCGGTCGAAGTCACGCAGTCGCTCGCTCCAGGCGAGCAAGGTCTTGCGTTCGGGTGCCCCGGTGGCGAATTTGGCGAAGTCCCTGCGGATGGCCCTGCTGCGCGTGGCGGGAGCGAACCAGTCGTCCATGATGTCGTCGGGGATCCCACGCAGGCTCATCCCGCCGTATCCGCCCCGACTGTGACGGAACGCGGGAATGCGCATGAGCCGCGTCAGGAGCCAGACGCCGCCGGGAACCCTGCACACCTGCGCCATGGCCTTGGCTGGCCCTGGGGGAAAGTTGTCGAAGGCCTCGCAGGCCACCAGCACCAGTCGCGCGATCCGCTGGTCCTGCCCTTCCGACACCAGGAACTGGCCCCCGCCCCAGTCATTGAGTACGAGGGTCACCTGGTCCAGACCGAGCCCCTCGATGAACTCGCCCAGGAGCCGGGCGACACCGCGCTGGGACAGGTCGGCATCCGGGTTCATCGGCTGACGGTGACCGCCTAGGGGCAGCGTGGGCAGGACGCAGCGGTATCCGTCCAGCATCGGGACCACCTTGCGCCACTGGGTCTCGTTCATCGGCAGACCGTGGCCGAACACCAGCACAGGCCCTTCACCGCCGGTGTCCTGGTAGTCGATCGGTCCAGACGACAACTCGATTCTCGGCATCCCAACCCCCTACTTGATAGATCGTTCTACTGTAATCTTGGAGGGGAGGGGGGTGGAAGGCAATGGGACAGTCGGACACGCGAGCCAGGATCCAGGGTGCCGCCACGGTGCTGTTCCGCCGCCACGGCTACTCGGCCACCGGCCTGAAGCGGATCGCGACAGAGGCGGACGCACCGTTCGGCTCGATCTACCACTTCTTCCCCGGCGGCAAGCAGCAACTGGCCGAGGATATGATCCGCACGTCTGGAACCGAGTACGGCCGAATGGTCCTAGCTCTGCTGGACAGCGTGCCGGACCCGGTGGAATCCCTCGTGCACGCATTCGAAGCGGCCGCGGATGACCTTGCAGCGGCCGACTATGCCGACGCGTGCCCGATCGGGACGGTGGCCCTGGAAGTCGCGAGCAGCAATGAGGTGTTGCGGGTCGCGACGGCGGAGGTTTTCGAGGAGTGGGTCGGCACGGCGACGCGGTGGTTCGGCCGCTGGGTGGCCGAACCGAAGACGGCGCAGTCCCTCGCGTACTCGATGGTCATGATGCTGGAGGGAGCTTTCATGCTCAGCCGGGCTGCCCGTAATCCGGAGCCGCTGCGGGTGGCCGGACGATCGATGGCCGAGTTGTTGCGCACAGCCATCACTCAAGCCAGCGAGGACTGATCTCGAACAGCGAGAAAGACAGCCCGTGCGTGAGCGGCGAATAGGTTCACGGCCCGGCTCCACGCGCTTCATTGAGGACCGCTGCACCGCCGCAAGGGCGTCGCCGCCCCCGTCCAGGCCGGCAAGCGCTGGGTGGCGGAGCGCACACCCTCGTGGATGAACGACTACGGCACGACGAGCCGCTGCCGCTGGGACGGCCGCCCCACCACCCGACGCCTCAAGTGATCCATTTGCCGGTCGGTCAAAGTCACACCGGTCGGTGACGACAAGCCTGCCTTAGTGACAACCATCGTGCTTCGGCTCACGAATTGGTTTATAGCAGGTCCCAAATTGGGTCGTGTCAGAACCGGAATTCTATGGACTGGACATCTGTGAAATCTGCTCGCAAGCCAGCGGCTCGGGTGCCCCATTCCGTGAAATAGGACTCGGTGATGGCCTCGGCGACGATCGGATGCAGGTCCTCATCCGTCGCACCTGCCTCCTTCGGTTCGAGGATCTGCTTCGCGTAGGTGGGGGAGGTCGCCGTGGTGATGGTGCGCTCGCGGCCGTCGTCCGAGCTGCCCTTGCATGTGAATCCGAAGTGCGCCGTCACGTCCACCATCATGCCGCTGGAGGTGGCTGCCCGCTCGCGTGCATGTGCTCTGACCTGCGGTTGCCACTCGGATTCGGTCTCCTCCACCAAGGCGGCCTGGAGGCGCTTCTGCGGGTCGTCAGCTGCCCGGCGCTGGCGCTCCACCGTCCGGCGCGAGACGCACAGGCGCTCCGCCAGGGCCTTGGTGGACCCCTTCGCCCGCGTGAGGAGGAATTTCACCTGAGACTTTGCCGATTTCGGCGTGGGCCGGGTGAAGACCTTCCGCTCCGCCCGCGCGAGGGCCTCCAGGACCTTGCCGCGGCCCGGGGCCGGCTGCTGCTGCTCGTTGTCGCTCATACCTCCAGGGACCACGGATCGCCTGTGGACAAGGGAGAGCATCCGCGCAGGTGGCCGTCGGTGCCGCGGGCGCCTGTCCGTACGGTGGACGCATGACGACGTCCTCCGCCCCGAGCCGGTGCCGGTCCCCATTCGGGTGCTACTGCCCGGGGACCAGGAGGTCGTCGCGCACCTGTGGGCGAAGCGTCAGGTGCGCGACGGCTGGCTGTACGAGGTCGGCCTTCCGGTGTACCGGAACGGTCCTGGGGACACGGTGGAGCCGGCCGAGTACCGGGTTTGGGTGCGCGCGCCGCAGCATGTGCGGCTCCTGGACGGTGTCTCGTGCGACGGCGTGCCTGTCGAATACCTGGCGCCGCCGTCGGTCGTGGAGCGGGAGCTGGGGCCGCGCCGCCCGTCCGGCTGGGTGCTGGCGAAGGCTGGCGGTCGCGGGCCCGGCCGGGGTGTCGTCCACGCCGTCGACTCCGAGGAGGCCCCGGCCGGGGCGCCGGTGCTCACCTTGGAGCGGGCCTTGGACGCGGCGCAGCACCCGGGTACCCGGCTGTGCTCCCTGTGCGGGGCCGCGGCCGAACTCGACCCGGTCCTCAAGGGCTTCGACCGCGGTTTCGGCGGTGAGGGGGTGTGACCGAGGTACGCGCCGAAGGGGCAACGAGATGATCTTGAAGCCCTGAGCGCTCGGCCCCGTATTTCAGAGGGACGCGCACTGTTCTGCCAGCGGCAGAACACCGGTCGGAGCGGGCTCGACGATCACTACAGTCCAGTCTCATGACGACGATTACGACGCGTACGGTCGAGTATCCGGCCGACGGTTTGACGATGATCGGGCACCTCGCGCTCCCGGCCGGTGTCCACCGCCGACCCGCGGTGCTGCTCGGACCAGAGGGCATGGGGCTCAGCGACGTCGAGCGCCGCCGGGCCGATGCTCTCGCCGAACTGGGATATATAGCGCTGGCCTTCGACCTTCACGGCGGGCGCTATTTGGGCGACCCCGACAAGATGCTGGCCCGTTGCATGCCGCTGCTCGCCGATCCCGACCGGATGCGGGGCATCGGCCATGCGGCGCTCGACGTGTTGCGCGCCGAACCGCGGACCGACCCCGACCGGATCGCCGCCGTCGGCTACGGCACCGGAGGCGCCGTCGGGCTGGAACTCGGGCGCGACGGCGTCAACCTGCGCGCGATCGGGACAGTCAACGCACTGACCACGGGCCGACCGGGGGAGGCGGCGCGCATTCGCTGCCCGGTGTGGGCCGGCGTCGGGTCGGAAGACCCGATCATGCCGCCCGCGCAACGCAACGCGTTCACCGCTGAGATGCAGGCCGCGGGCGTCGATTGGCGCCTCGTGGTCTACGGCGGCGCCTCGCACGCCTTCCACCACCCGCCGGTCGACCACCCCGTGGTCCCCGGCGTCGGCTACCACCCACGGCACGCGCAGCGAGCCTGGCGCGACGTCGTCGACCTGCTCGCCGAGTGCCTGCCCGTGACGGAGCATCTGGGGGCATGACCCAGATAAGCATGCTGGCGCCGGGCCTGGTCGGCGTCGGGCACTGACAGTCCCCTCCCCTCAAGTCCGCACAGCAGAACCGCATTCGGGCGGATGCTCGATCGCGGAGACGCGTTCGCAACTGCCGCAGTAAATACCGGATTTACTGCGACGGAGCCCCTGCCGTGATCGTCGCGACCTGCGGCGGTCCGATCCGGCCGCCAGGGCGAGGTGCACGCATTTACTGCGGCTTCATTGTGCTGACCACGTGCGCATCAAGATCAACTCATTGCCCCTTTGGCACGTATCCCGGCTGGACCCTGTGAGGACTAGTACTCCAGTCGTACTTCGGTATTTAGGATGGTCGGAGGTCTGACGGCGGGGAGTTTAGCCGGGGTGTCATGGGCGGGCGAGGACTTTCGCCATCTGGTGCCGGCGAACAGGTAGCCGCGTCGCGCGTAGTGGCAGGTCCGGGCGCGGGCCTGGTGGCGTCGTCTCCACCGTGACCAGTTCACAGCGTGATCGCGGCGGTCCCGGGGTGATGGGCCAGCTGCCAGGAGACGACGGATCTCGGCCGGCGTGAGGTCCACGAGGTCGGGTGTGTCATCGTCGCGACCCCCTTTTCACGTTCGAGAGTGGCCATGGCCGCGAGGAAGGCGTGGGCGAGCATGGCGAGGGTGATGTGCCGGTACCAGCCGGTGTAGCGGCGGACCTCGTACTCGTCGAGGCCGCATTCGTTCTTGGCGCTCTGAAAGCACTCTTCGATCTTCCAGCGGCATCCGGCGATCCGCGCGAGGTCGGTGAGGGTGGTATCGAGCGGGGCGCTGGCCAGGAAGTAGGCGATCTCGTCGGGGTCGGAGATGCTGCGCCGGGCGATCATCCACCGTCGCCGAGTGGGCTCGTCGCCGTCGCGTTCCCAGACGACGGGCAGGAGGGCGCCGGCCCAGTCGTAGACGCGCTCGCCCTTCGCCCCGGGCCCGGCGGACAGGCGCTTCCAGGCTTCCGGCGGTGCTTCGCGGCGGAATCGGTCCTCGATTCGAGGTCCGTGGACCTGCTGGGACTTGGGCACGGCGACGACGTAGTGGAGTCGGAGGTCGTCTTCGATGAAGCGGCGGAAGTGGCCGTCCTGGCCGTAGGCGGCGTCTGCGGTGACCCAGCTGAAACGGAGCGGCGAGTCGTGGGCCCGGCGGATGATGTCGCGGGCGAGGTCTCCCTTGGTGGAGAAAATACGCTGGTCAGGGACGTGCGCGGCCTGGCAGCGGTCCTGGTTGTCGGTCCAGGACTTGGGCAGGTAGAGCTCGCGGTCGACCAGTGCGTGTCCCCGGCTGGTGGCGTAGGCGGCGAACACGCCGATCTGGCAGTTCTCGGTGCGGCCTGCGGTGCCGGAATATTGGCGCTGCACGCCTGCCGAGGTCTCGCCCTTCTTGACGAAGCCGGTGTCGTCGAGCATCAACACCCTGTTGTCATCGCCGAGTTGGTCGGCGATGTACTGCTGGAGGTCGTCACGGACAGAGTCGGCGTTCCAGCGACTCCTCGCCAGGAGATGCTGCAGGCCGTCCGGGGTCGCGTGGCCTGCGTATTCGGCCAGCTGCCAGCCGTTCTTGCGGCCCACCGGGCCGAGCAGGCCACGCACGTAGTCCCGCATCCGCCGCCGGGGCTCGACGCGGGCGAAGCGGGCGCCGACCCGCAAGAAGAGTTCTTCGAGTTCCCGATCCCATACGCCTGCCGGAGGCTCATCGATCACGCTGAAGAACTACTCGGACACGCCCACGGACATGCGGCAGGGCCCTCGTTCGAAGGAAACGTCGGCGAAAGCCCTCGCCCGCCCATGACACCCCGGCTAAACTCCCCGCCGTCAGACCGCTGACCAGCCTAAATACCGAAGTACGGCTGGAGTACTAGTGTGATGCGCCAGAAATCCGGTGGTTAAGTCTGCAGCCTGTTGTCATGTCGCCGGGTCCTCGTGCCGTTGAAGTCCGCCTGTCCGATGAGGAACGCGCTGAGTTGTCTCGTTGGGCGAGTGGGGCGGTGGCACCACGGTTCGCGGAGCGTGCTCGCATCGTGCTGGCGTGCGCGAGTGGGGCGCCGAACGCGCGGGTGGCGGTGGAGGTCGGTGTGACCGCCGCGACGGTGAGGAAGTGGCGTGGAAAGTTCGCCGCTGAGGGGATGGCCGGGCTCGAGGATGCCGCGCGTATCGGCCGGCCGAAGGCCGAGCTGGTTCTGAGCGAGGCCGAGGGGAACCAGCTGATCCGATGGGCCAGGCGCGCGAAGACCGCCCAGTTTCTGGCCCTGCGCGCGAGGATCGTGCTGCGTTGCGCGGAGGGCGGGACGAACCGTCAGGCCGCGGCCGATCTCGGTGCCGATGCCTCGACCGTCGACCGCTGGCGCAGTCGTTTCATCACGCACCGCCTTGAAGGCCTGGTCGATGAGCCCCGGCCGGGCCGACCGCCCTCGATTCTCCTCGACCAGGTCGAGGACGTGATCGTGGCGACGCTGGAGTCCACTCCGGGCCGGGACACCCCCTGGTCACGGGCTTCGATGGCCGCTCGCACGGGGCTGTCGAAGTCGACGGTCGGCTGGATCTGGAAGCGGTTCGATCTCAAGCCGCACCTGCAGGATTCCTTCAAGCTGTCCACCGATCCGCAGTTCGTCGACAAGGTCGTCGACGTCGTCGGGCTCTACCACAATCCGCCGGAACGGGCAGTGGTGTTATGCGTGGATGAGAAGAGCCAGATCCAGGCCCTGGACCGCTCGCAGCCGGTGTTGCCGATGATGCCGGGCATGCCCGAGCGGCGCACCCACGACGACCTGCGGCACGGCATCACCAGCCTCTTCGCCGCCTTCAACATCGCCGACGGCACCGTCATCAGCGAACTCCACCGTCGTCACCGTGCGAAGGAGTTCAAGAAGTTCCTGGTCACGATAGACAAGGCCGTGCCCCACGGGCTCGACGTGCACCTGGTCTGCGACAACTACGCCACCCACAACACTCCCGAGATCAAGACGACGTGGCTCGCCAGACACCTGCGCTTCCACGTCCACTTCACCCCCACGGGCTCGTCCTGGATCAACCAGGTCGAGCGGTGGTTCGGTCTCCTGACCGACAAGCTCATCCGCCGCGGCGTCCACACCTCGGTGAAAGCGCTGGAATACGACATCCGGGCCTGGATCGAAACCTGGAACGAGGACCCGAAACCCTTCACCTGGACGAAGACCGCCGACGAGATCCTCCAGTCCCTCGCCGACTACCTCACCAAAATCACCCCATTAGCCACCAACAACCAGCTACAGACTTAACTCCCGTATTTCTGGCGCATCCCACTAGTCGTGCGGACTGAGCACGCGGAGGGCCGCCGGAGACTGGGGCCTCCGCCGCCGAAGTCAGCTGCTGACGTGGATAGGGGAGGCGCTGCGCGCGGTGCCGTCGATAACCTGGACTGGGTCAGCCTGCCAGTCGGGCCAGGGCCAGCGCGTGCGCGTGGTCCAGGGAGTCAGCAGCAGCGCAAGGGATGTCCGGCTGCACACCGGTGCCCTCCCAGTTCGTGCTGGAGACGGGGTTGATGGCGCGGCCAAAGGGGACGGTGGCTTCCAGGTGTGGGTGCACCGTCCAGCCCTTGCATGGATGTGCGCCGCCGCGGGTGCGCTCGCCGACGACTACGGCGCGGCCGAGCTGCTGGAGGTCGTACGCCAGCTCTTCAGCGGCAGAGAAGGTGCTGTCACTGGACAGCACATACAACGGCTTGCTGCCACCGAAGCGCGCGCCGGGAACGTGCGGCAGGCTCCAGGACTGCTCTCTGCGCTCGCCGCCGCGCCAGTGCATGGTGTTGAGGTGGGTGCGCTCGTCGAGTAGGTAGCTGCAGACGAAGGCGACCGTGTCCGGGTCGCCGCCCCGGTTGGTGCGAAGGTCTACGATCAGCGCCTGGGCGCGGGAGGCCAGGGTGAGCGCGGCGGCCAGCGGTTCGGCAGCCCACTCCAGCGGAAACAGCATCGGTGCCAGCTCCACCACGGCGACCCCTCCGTCGAGCAACTGCACCCGGGGCGCACCGCCCAGCGAGGTGTCGAAGTCCCGGCGCATGCCGTCCAGGGTGGCCGCCCCCTGCTTCGGGGACACCGGGTCGGCGTGGTGCTTCAGTCTCAAGTGTCGGTCGCCGTTGACGGACTGCAGATCCGCGGTGACCAGCCGGGCGAGCTCCTCGGCGCTGTCGACGTCGTAGGCGCCCTCGGCGAGGCGTCGTTGCAGCAGGCCGGCGAGCTGCTCGGCTATCTCGGGGAAAACGTAGTGCTCGATCAGGAGCCGGGCTGTCTCGTCGATGACAGGGGCCGGCGGAAGCTTCGTTGAAGTCGTCATGGCAGGGAGTAGAGCACCGCCCTTGCGAAAGCGTCAACGAATTTAGACACTTTCGGTATGCGTGATCAGCCTTCCTATCGGCCGCCTCCTGAGGATGTCCTGGAGATCGGTGCGCCTGAGCAGTTCGCGGCACTCGCCCACCCGTTGCGTCAGCGGTTGCTCTTCGCCCTGGGCCACCGGCCTTTCACCGTCAGGCAGCTTGCGGCGCAGCTCGATGCGAAGAAAGGCAACGTGGCCCACCACCTCAAAGTGCTCCGCGAAGCCGGGCTGGTCCACATCGCCGAAACCCGCCAGGTCCGCGGCGGCACCGAGCAGTACTACCAGCGCACGGCCCGCCACATGGTCGTCGCCGAACCCCAAGCGGCAGGCACCGCCGCGATGCTCGCCGCGTTCGCCCAGGAGCTGGACCGCTCTCCCGCCAAGACCCACCTGACACTGCGCCACCTGCGTCTCAGCCCCGCGAAGGCAAGAGAACTCGGCGAGACCCTCACTCAACTGGTCGACGAGGCCGAGGAAAATGCAGAGGACCAGCCCCTGCACGGCGTGTTGGTAGCGCTCTATCAGCAGGTCCCACCAGTTCCGCCTAGCAGCACCAACCTCACGACACAGCACACCCAGCTTCCTTGAGGCGAGCCGCAGCCATTGACATCCAACCCAGTCGCCCCAGATCAGCGCGCTGCACGGGTGTGTCCAGTTAACGGCTGATCTTGGTTTTGAGGTTCAGTTGTTGGCTGGGGTGAGCCGGCCCTCGAAGGCGATCTGGAAGGCGTTCAGG
>NZ_JBHWVM010000152.1:0-9623 GCF_042736805.1 Streptomyces sp. NPDC060031 | reverse complement strand
CGCCCCCGGCGAGCGGCCGCCGCGCCGGCCGACGGGCCGCCGAGCGCGGGGCGTCGCGCGGGCGACGCGCGGGCGGGCGTACCGGCGCCGAAGGGGCCGACGCGGCCGACGGGGCGCGCGGTGCCGTGCCGTCGGGCAAGGCACGCGGCAGGAGGGCCCGGCTCGTCAAGGCCGTCGCCTTCTGCGCGGCCACCGCCGCCGGCAGCATGCTCGTGCTCCGGGGCAACGAGGCCCTCGACAGCCTCGGCGCCCCCACCACCCCGCACGGCAGGCCCGCCGCGGCGACCCCCGTCGACGCGCCCGACCCCGGCCGGGTGCTCCAGATCGTCGCGCACCCCGACGACGACCTCTACTTCATGAACCCGGACCTGCGCTACTCCATAGCCGCCGGCCACCCCGTCACCTCGGTCTACCTGACCTCCGGCGAAGCCGACGGCATCAACGCCGGCGCCGCCAAGGAGAAGTCCACCCCGCCGAACAAGCCCGCCTACGCCGAGGCCCGCCAGAACGGCATCCGCGCCGCCTACGCCAAGATGGCCACCGGCGACCGCAGCAGCGCCTGGCAGCGCACCGTCGTCCCCACCAAGGGCGGCGGCCACGCCGAGGTCGACGTCCTCGTCGCGAAGCCCGAGGTCAACCTCGTCTGGCTGCAGATGCGCGAGGCCGGCACCGTCTACGACGACGCCCCCGACAGCCTCCACGGCCTGTGGGACGGCAAGGTCCCCCGCCTGGAGTCGATGCTCGCCTCCGGCACCCCGGTCAAGCAGAGGTTCACGTACTCGAAGGACCAGGTCGTCCAGACCCTCGTCGGCTTCCTCGCGCAGTACAAGCCGACGACGGTCCGCTCCCAGGACCCGACCCCGGGCCGGTTCCCGGACACCAAGCGGTACACCGACCACCAGGACCACTTCTACGGCGCCCGCTTCGTGCAGATGGCGCTGGCCGCGTACGCGAAGGACGTCAAGGAACGCCCGCACTTCGCGGTACAGAACTACGTCGGTTACTTCAACGGATCGCTCCCCAGCGCGCTGGACCCGGGCGAGGCCAAGGAGAAGCTGGACATCCTGGACACCTACGCCTGGCTCGACAAGCAGAACCACTGCGGCAGCGAGGCCGGCTGCGGTGACCTCAAGGTCGCCGACCACCCGGCGGGCAACCGGTGGACGGACTCCATCAACTACGCCCGCGGCACCAGCACCTCCTGGCTGACCTCCGATGCCCGGCACGGCCTGTGGGCCTTCAAGGTGCTCGACGGCCAGGTGGCCTTGTGGCACCGCGCCGGGCTGATCGGCGCCTGGAGCGGGCCGCGCCTGCTCCCCGGCACCGGCATGGACCAGGGCATCTCCACCGTGACCCTGAAGGACGGCCGGATCGCCGCCTTCGGCACCCGCACCTCCTTCGGCGCCAGGCCCGCGGACTACAAGCGCGAGGTCGTCTACACCGTCCAGAAGGGCCCCGGCTCCGAGGAGTTCGGGGAGTGGCAGTCCCTCGGCACGCCGGAGACCGCCGACGAGACCTGGACCTCCGACATCAGTGCGCCCGCCGTGTCCGTGGACGGCACCGGCCAGCTGGCGGTGTACGTGCGCGACGGCTCGTACGCGCTGCGCGGCCGGGTGCAGGCGGCGAACGGCAGCTGGGGCCCGTGGGAGAAGTACGGGGGCGCCGACCTGCAGGGCACCCCGGCGACGGCGACCGACGGCGCCGGGCGGCGCATGGTGTTCGTGTCGACCACCAAGACGGTGATGGGGTGGGCGCAGCCGAAGCCGGGCGCCCCGCTGGGACCGGCGACGCCGACCGGGCTGCCGGACACCACGCTCCCCCTCACCGCGGAGGGCCGCGAGGGCGGGGTGCGGCTGTGGTTCCGCAAGCCGGGCTCGGGCAATGTCCGTACGGCACTGGTGACGGGCGACGGGGGGCTGAAGGTGAACAACCTCACCGACCTCGGCGGATTGCAGGGCTTCGGCTCGGTGACGGCGAGCGGGCACGTGCTCGCGGGCCGGTCGGCGGGCGGTCAACTGGGCTCGGACGTCGGGGAGGGCCGGCCGTGGCGGCGCTCGCCGCTGATGTTCGTCGGCGCGCCGTCCTCCACGACGACGGGCAGGAACACGGTCAGCCTGGCGGTGGTGGGGCTCGACGCGCGGCTGTACGTGACCTCGTCGTCGGACGAGCCCGACGCGCATCTCGCGCCCTGGCTGCCGGTGGGCCCGCGCAACAACGCCCCGTAGCCGGCTCACCCGCAGGCGGCGCTCACCCGCAGCCGGCGCTCGCCCGCAGCCGGTTCCTTCAGCCAACTCCCCCGCGCCACACGCCCGGTCGCTTCCGGCCATCAGGAGTCATCGGCGACATCGGTGAACCAACTCCCCCGATTTCGCCTCTCACTGACTGCACAGCGGTTCTTCCCGTCCGGAACGACCTCAAGGCGTGAGTGATGCCCGTTTCCCGCCGCCGCTTCCTCCTCGCGGCCGTGCTGCCCATGCTCACCGTGGGCGCCACCGGCGTGCTCGCCGTCGCCTCCGGCCAGCAGACGTCGGCCGAGGCCACCCAGACGCAGAACACGAACCCGGCCGACGCGCTGCCGGTGAGCACCACGGCCGGATCCGTCGTCCAGATCGTCGCCCACCCCGACGACGACCTGTTCTTCATGAACCCCGACCTCAGCCGCTCCCTCGTGGCGGGCAGCCCGGTCACCACCGTCTACCTCACCTCCGGCGAGGCCGACGGCCGCAACGAGGCCCATGGCGCGGCGGCCGAGGACCCGGCCCAGCCGGCCGACCGCGCCCACTACGCGGAGGCCCGGCAGAACGGCATCCGCTCCGCCTACGCCCAGATGGCCACCGGCGACCGCACCAGCGTGTGGAAGCGCACGGTCTTACCCACGGCCGGCGGAGGCCAGGCCGAGCTCGACGTGCTCATCGCCAAACCGCAGGTCAACCTCGTCTGGCTGCAGCTGCGCGAGGCCCGCAACCCCAGCGGCGACAACCCCGACAGCCTGCGCGGCCTGTGGGACGGCCGGATACCGGCGCTGGGGCCCCAGCTGACCACCGGCACCCCGGTCAGGCAGCCGTTCACGTACACCAAGGACCAGGTGATACAGGCGGTGGCCGGACTCCTGGGGAAGTACCGGCCGACGACGATACGGATACAGGACCCGGCCCCGGGGCGGTACGCCGACACCGGCAAGTACACCGACCACCAGGACCACATGTACGGGGCGCGGTTCGCGCAGGCCGCGACGGTGCGGTACGCGGCGCAGGTACCGGCCGGGGAGCGGCCGCGGTTCACCGTCCAGAACTACCTCGGGTACCACAACGGCACCCTCCCGCACGCGCTGGACCCGCAGACGGCCGAGGCGAAGATCGGCTACCTGAAGACGTACGCGTGGGACGACCGCGAGAACTACTGCGGCAGCCCCTCGGGCTGCGGCGACCGCAAGGTGGCGGGCAGTCCGACCGGCCGGAACTGGGCCCAGTCGCTGCGCTACGCCCGCGGGGACAACGCGTCCTGGCTGGTCACGGGCGCGCCGGGCAACCTGTACGCCTTCTCCGCGCTGGACGGCCGGATGGCCGTCTGGCACCGCGGCCCCGGCACCCGCGCCACCTGGACCGGCCCGGCGCTGCTGCCCGGCACCGGCATCGATCCGGGCGCGGCCACCGCCCGTTTCCCCGACGGGCGCGTGGCCGTCCTCGCCACCCGTACCGTCCTCGGGGAGCGGCCGCAGGACTACCGGCGCGAGATCGTGTACGCCGTCCAGTCCGCGCCCGGCGGGCCGTTCGGGCCGTGGCAGTCGCTGGGCACCCCCGAGACGGCCGACGCGGACGGCACCTCGGCGGTCAGCACCCCCTCGGCGGCGGTGACCCCGGACGGGCGCCTGGCCGTGTACGTCCGCGACGCGCACCGCACGCTGCGGATCCGCGAGCAGCGGCCGGGCGGCGGCTGGGGCAACGACTGGGGGCGGCTCGGCGGGGAGGACCTGCAGGGCGATCCGGTGACGGCGACCGACGCCGCCGGGCGGCGCCACGTGTACGTCACCACCACCAAGTCGGTCCTGGCCTGGATCTCCGCGGATCCGGCCGGCGCCCTCCAGGGCCCGTTCCCGACGGGGCTGCCCGCCACCACCGTCCCGCTGACGGCGGCGGCGGAGGGCGCGGGGGTCCGCCTCTACTTCCGGCGGCCCGACTCGGGGGTCGTGCGTACCGTCCTGGTCACGGCGGGGCCCGCGAGCGCCGCGACGGGGAAGCCGGCCGTCTCCAGCGTCACGGAGGCCGGCGGGCGGGCCGGCTACGGCGCGGTCGGTGTCGCGGGCCGGCTGCTGTCCGGGCGGGCGGATTCCGGCACCGTCAGCACGACCGGCCTCGGCGGGCCGCCCGCGTGGACGGAGTCCCGGATGCTCTTCGCCGGCGCCCCGGCCGGCGTACAGGAGGCGGGCGGCGAGACCACCACGGCCGTCCTGGGTCTGGACGCCGAACTCCACGTCGTCACCGCCCTGTCCCGTCCCGCCCGTACCGTCTGGCACCGCGCGGTCCCCGACTCGTCCTGATAACTCCCTTAAGCGGCAAAGGCGTTGTGTTCGACCCTGGGTCTTGGCAGACTCGGGCCGGTCCGGCGATCACCACGGGCCCGACCTGACGCACCGCACACCACACACCGGCTGGCCGCCGGGCTCCTCGGCACGACCTCGGCGCATGCCGCTCCGGTCGGCACGGGCCTGTTCACCTGGTCCGGCGACCCGGGCGACGGCAATGGCGACGACCAGGCCCGCTGGTACGGGACGGCGCAGGGCGACCGCTTCGACGTCACCGCCTCCGCCGACCACAACTCGATCCGTGTCACGGTGGGCCGCTCAGGCGACCCGTGGACGGCCGAGTTCGCCGCGCCCGGCGGCCAGGCCCTCGCGGTCGGCTCGTACGCGGAAGCCGTGCACTTCCCGGCCGCCCCGGAGTCCGGCGCCCCGAGCATGCTCGTCAACGGCTACCGCGCCAGCTGCGACAGCCTGACCGGCGGCTTCTGGATCAGCGCGCTGGAGTTCGGGGCGGACGGCAAGGTGAAGACCTTCAACGCCCGCTTCGAGCAGGACTGCGACGACCGCAACGTCCTGACGGGCTCGCTGAGCCTGAGCGCCACCGCGACGCCGACGCCCGCCCCGCTGAAGACCGGCGTCACCGTCGCGGGCACCGGCAAGGCCCTCGCCTCCAACGGAAAGGCGCTCCTGCACGGCACGGTCACCTGCTCCAAGCCGACCAGCGTGTACGTCAACGGCCCGGTCACCCAGGTCACCGACACCGAGCTCCTGAAGGGCATCATCGCGGTCTCGGTCCCCTGCACCCCGGGCAAGCCGGTCACCTGGCAGAGCGAGGCCTACCTCCCCTGGCAGCCGAACAGCCACTTCACCAAGGGCCGGGTCCGCGCCGAACTGACGACGTACGCCGACGACCCCGACACGGGGCAGGGCGTCATGGGCCCCACGACGGTCAAGGTGGTCACCCTCTCCAAGGGCTGACCGCGCCCCCGCCCCGGGTCAGCCGCCGGTCAAGAGCTCCAGGATCTGATCGGAGCTCCAATGGCCCGCTGCCCCGGGGCAGTTCGCGAGGTAGTCGGCGACGGACCGCTCGTCCCAGGGCCCGGATTCCAGCAGGCCCGCCGCCAGGTACGTCACGTAGGCGGCGGCAGGCTTGACCCACGCCACCTCGCGCATGGCCCACGGCGCCGTGAAGGTCAGCGCGGGGACGCCGTCCAGCACGCCGCAGCGGATCAGGGTCTCGTACCGGCCGGGCCCCAACTCGTCGCGCCCCGAACGCAGGACCGTACCGAGGTCGAGATCGCCACCGGGCTCCCGGTACATCTCCTGCGCCGCGATGTCGCAGAACTGCTGCGGTGTCACCAGATGGGCCCGCGCCCGCATCCGCCCCGCCGCCGCGGGGTCGTAGAACCCCCTGCCGCCCGTCCACACGGCGGACTCGGTGGCGAAGTACAGCCGCCCGGGCAACTCCACGGCCACGGACCGCACCGGCGCCCGCCGATCCCGACACCCGGGATAGCTCCGCGCGGCCCCCGGATGGCTCCCCCCGCCGATGTACAGCGCGAGCCGGTCCATGTGCATGTTCGACCCGTAGGACACGTACCAGACCACCTCGGGCACCCCCCGCCCACCCCGCCCCGCCTCCACCACCCGCACACCACTCATCACGCCCACGATAGGACGCTCCCCGGGGTCGGGTCCCGGTTACACGTCTGACGAAATGGGTTTCAACCTTTCCTGTGCTGCGGCGCTCTGAAGAGGGGTGACGGAACAGGGCCCCTCGACGGGCCCCGGAGAGGAGAGCAGATGCCGGAGAACGGCCGGGGCTCCGAGGCGCCAGTGGGCTCTGGGACGCCCGAGAGCTTCGAGACGTTTGCCCGGGCGAGCCAGAGACGGCTGTACCGGACCGCGTACCTGTTGTGCGGGGATCCCGACACCGCCCGGGACCTGACGCAGACCACGCTCGCCAAGATGTTTCAGCACTGGCGGCGGGCGGGCGCCGCGGACCACGTGGAGGCCTATGCCAGGACCGTGCTGACCCGCACCTACCTGGCCGAGCGGCGGCGCCGGCTGCGGGATCTCCTGGCGCACTCCCGCCCCGACCCCCGGCGCGCGCCCGAGCACGCCGATCTGCGGGTGACCTTGCTGCAGGCACTGGCCGGGCTGCCGCCCAGGGCCCGGGCCATGGTCGTGCTGCGGTACTGGGAGGACCAGAGCGTCGAATCCGTGGCCGAGCTCCTGAAGTGCAGTGAGTCCACGGTCAAGAGCCAGTGCTCACGCTCCTTGGCCAGGCTGCGCGCCCAGTTGGGCGAGGCCCACATCTACGCGACGGGGAGCTGAGGATCGCCATGGGAGACAACATGCCCGGAGAAGACCGCCACAACGCCCTGCTGGTACGGGATGCGATGGAGCGTACGGTGGCGGAACTGCCGCCGGTCCACGACCTGCTGGCCGGCGCGCTCGCCCAGGGCCGGCGCCGCCGGGCGCGCGCCCGGCTCGCGGTGGCCGCCGGGGTGGCCTGTGTGGCGGGGGCAGTGGTGTTCGGCTCCGTGCTGCTGCCCGGCGGCGGGGGTGGCGGTGCCACGACGGTCCGTCCCGCCGCCAGTGACGTACCGGAGCCGTACCGCACGCCCGTCCACATCGAGCCCACCAGCGAGGGACAGCAGACCATGGCCGACCTGCCGCCTGCCGAGCGGGAACGGCAGGAGCAGTTCCAGCAGCGGGTGGCCGCCCTCCTCGACAAGCGGCTGCCCGACGCGGTCGGCCTGATCCGGCCGATCGACGTGAACGTGCGGCGCTACCAGGGCGAGGCCGAGGGCGGCAAGGTCTTCCCCGTCATCTTCTCGGTACGGCCGGCCGGCGAGGGCTCCGCCCCGAAGAGCTGCACCGAGGTGCCGCAGGGCCAAGTCAAGGACGGAACCTGCAGGCAGGCCACCCTGCCGGGCGGCATCCGGGCGATCTCGTACCGCATGCTCTCCGACGGACCGGGGACCACGGCCACCCTGGTCTCCTTCTCCTACGGTCGCAGTGACGTCACGCTCACCGTCACCCCGGACACGAAGGCCACGGCCTCCGCCCCGGTCACGAGCGAGGAAATCCTGGCCGCGGCCGCCGACCCGGCCTTCCTCGACCTGGTCCGGTACGCCGACGAGAACCCGATGCAGGCGAGCCAGACCTCCGTCCAGGGCGGCTGAGACACCTCCGGGCCGGTGGTCGTCGACCGCCGGCCCGGAGCGTCAGCCGAGCGTCTGCGTCAGAGCACCGGGAGGTTCTTGCGCAGCTCGAAGGCCGTGACCTCCGAGCGGTATTCCTCCCACTCCTGCTTCTTGTTGCGCAGGAAGAAGTCGAAGACGTGTTCGCCGAGGGTTTCGGCGACCAGTTCGCTGCGTTCCATCAGGGAGATGGCCTCGCCGAGGTTCTGCGGGAGGGGTTCGATGCCCATCGCGCGGCGCTCGGCGTCGGAGAGGGCCCAGACGTCGTCGTCGGCGCCCGCCGGGAGTTCGTAGCCCTCCTCGATGCCCTTGAGGCCCGCCGCGAGGAGGACGGCGTACGTGAGGTACGGGTTGGCGCCGGAGTCGATCGAGCGGACCTCGACGCGCGAGGAGCCCGTCTTGCCCGGCTTGTACATCGGGACGCGGATCAGGGCCGAGCGGTTGTTGTGGCCCCAGCAGATGTACGAGGGGGCCTCGCCGCCGGAGCCGGCGGTGCGCGAGGAGCCGCCCCAGATGCGCTTGTAGGAGTTGACCCACTGGTTGGTGACCGCGGCGGTCTCGGCGGCGTGGCGCAGCAGGCCCGCGATGAAGGAGCGGCCGACCTTGGAGAGCTGGTACTCCGCGCCCGACTCGTAGAAGGCGTTGCGGTCGCCCTCGAAGAGGGAGAGGTGGGTGTGCATGCCCGAGCCGGGGTACTCGGAGAACGGCTTCGGCATGAAGGTGGCCTGGACGCCCTGTTCGAGGGCCACCTGCTTCATGACCAGGCGGAAGGTCATGATGTTGTCGGCCGTGGAGAGCGCGTCGGCGTAGCGGAGGTCGATCTCCTGCTGGCCGGGGGCGCCCTCGTGGTGGCTGAACTCCACAGAGATGCCCATGGATTCGAGCATGGTGATCGCCTGGCGGCGGAAGTCCATGCCGACGTTCTGCGGAGTGTGGTCGAAGTAGCCGGAGTTGTCCGCGGGCACCGGGCGGCTGCCGTCCAGCGGCTTGTCCTTCAGCAGGAAGAACTCGATCTCCGGGTGGGTGTAGAAGGTGAAGCCCAGGTCGGAGGTCTTGGCCAGGATGCGCTTGAGGACGTAGCGCGGGTCCGCGAAGGACGGCGAGCCGTCCGGCATCAGGATGTCGCAGAACATCCGGGCGGTCCCGGGGGCCTCGGCGCGCCACGGCAGTATCTGGAAGGTGCTCGGATCCGGCTTGGCGATCATGTCGGACTCGTAGACCCGTGCGAAGCCCTCGATGGCGGAGCCGTCGAAGCCGATGCCCTCGTCGAAGGCCTGCTCCAGCTCCGCGGGCGCGACCGCGACGGACTTGAGGAAGCCCAGCACGTCGGTGAACCACAGGCGCACGAAGCGGATGTCGCGTTCCTCGAGCGTCCGGAGGACGAATTCCTGCTGCTTGTCCATACCTTCATCCTCGCAGTTCAGGCGGCCTGTGCACCACTTTCCCGGGGCTCGGGGGCACAGTCGGGCCGGCCCAGTATCGCCAGCGGTGGTTTCCGCCACATTACGCACCCCGCAAACCTCGCGGCACCCCCGCACTGACCTTGGACCCGTCATGAGCATTACCATCGGCGCCCATGGGGGGCTGGGAGCAGGCCGAGGGGGTACGCCACGGGCGTGCCGCGGCTCGGCGTGCCGTCCCCCTGACGGCCCTCGGGGTGATGGGCCTCGGGGTGCTGCTCCTCGCCGCCGCGTTCCTGTGCGCCCGGCCGGGCTGGGCCCGTACCGGAGCCGATGTCCGTACGGCTACCGCCATCCGGATGCACGAAGCCCACGCCGTCTGCGTGTCGCCGTACGACCTGCCCGGCTGCGGCCCCCACGCGCACGCGACCCCCGGCGTGCTGCCCGTCCCGCCGCCCGCGGTGAGCGTGGCGGCGACCGGCCCCGCGCCGGCCG
>NZ_JBHWVM010000151.1:0-9823 GCF_042736805.1 Streptomyces sp. NPDC060031 | reverse complement strand
CAGGCCCTGGCCCGGCCCAGCGGCGGCCGGGCGGCCGGGCGGGCGGTCCGCCGCTACGAGGCGGACGCCGCCGCCCTGGCCCTGCTACGCCACCGCGCGCGCCGCGGCGGTCCGGCCCGCGAGCCGGATTTCGCCGGGCGGGAGCGGGAGTTGCTGCGCCGGCTGTGGCTGCGCCGCGCGACGGCGGGGCCCGCGCTCGCCCGGGCGGCCGTCATGGAGGAGCTGCTCCCGCCCTGGTTCGACCCCTTGCCGCGGGCACCCGGGCCCGCGCGGGCCGGCGTACCGAGTCCACGGAGCCACTCGGGGCGGGTGCCGGTGGCCGCTGTCGCGGTTGCCGCCGCCACTCCCGTCGCCGCCACTCCCGTCGCCGCTGCCAGTGCCGCTGCCACGGCCGGGCAGGGCGTTCGCTAGACGGACAGGCCCTTCGACCTCAGCCAGGCCAGCGGGTCGCTGGTCGAGCCGCCCTGGCGGACCTCGAGGTGGAGGTGGGGACCGGTGACGTTTCCGGTGGCGCCGACGCGGCCGATGGTCTCGCCCGTGCCCACCGAACCGCCTGTCACCGACATCGACGACAGGTGGCAGTACCAGACCTCGGTGCCGTCCTCGAGCTCCAGCACGATGCGGTAGCCGTAGGCGCCGGACCAGCCGGCCGAGGTGATCTTGCCGCTGCCGACGGCCTTGACGGGGGTGCCGGTCGGGGCCGCGAAGTCGAGGCCGGTGTGGTGGCCGGAGGACCACATCGAGCCTGCGTCCCCGTAGTGCGAGGTGAGGGTGTAGGCGGAGGTCGGGAGGGCGAAGCTGCCGGCCAGTTCGGCGAGGCGCTCCTGCCCGGCCTTGGCATCGGCGGCCTCCTGGGCTGCCTCGGCCTCCTGCGCGGCCTTCTCGGCGGCTGCCGCGGCCGCGGCCTCGGCTTCCTTCCGGGCGGCCTCCTGCTTCTCCTTGGCTTCCTCGGCGGCGGCCTCCTGGGCGGCCCGCTCGGCCTCGTCGTGTTCCCGGGCGGCCGCGGCGTCCTGCTGGGACTCCGCCTGCTGGAGGATGCGGCTGCGCAGGAGTTCACCCGCGTCGGCCCGCCGGTCGGCCTGCTGCGGGATGATCCCGGACCTCGCCGCGGCGGCCCGCGCACCGGCGTCCGCGTCCGCGCCGTCGGCCTGATGCGCCTGGCTGCCGTCGAGGGAGTCCATGGCCTCCAGCGCGTGCGGCACCAGGTCGGGCAACGAGGGGAGGGATATGGCGACTTGGGGCCGGTCCTGCGCGGTGGCGATGCCTCCCGCGCCGACCGCGGCGATGACGCCGACGCCGAGCACGGTGGAGGAACGGGCCAGTCCGCCGCGCTGCCTGATCACCCGGTGCTTGCCGCGGACCGGCCGGGCCGAGTCCTCGGTGGGGTTCCACTCGCCCCAGGCGCCGGCGGTGGGCTGCTCCTGGATCTCGGTGCCTTCAGGGGCAGGCAAGTTGGAGGCCACCGGGGCACACTCCTCATTGACGCGCACGCGCACGGCGCCATCTCTTGCGACGGCTGGGACGACCGCGCTGCGTTATCGAACGGTAATAGAAGAAGGGGAGTGATTCCAAGCAGTTGCGATTGATCGTTAACGTCAATCAGCCACTCTCCGAGCGGCTCCGGCCAGTACTTTTAGCCATATTTAGGGATCAACCCGGGCAAAGATCGGCCGACTCGCGCACCCCTCCAGCCACGCACCCACCTTGACGATTCGTCAGACTCTTCGCGCAGAGCGCCTCTTCGGTTACGCTCCGTCGCCCTTCGGTACGACGGGCACCGTCCGCCGCCGCTCCGGCTGCCCCTCCCCCGGCCGGCCGACCGCGAGCAGCGCCATGTCGTCCGTCGCCCTGCCGCCCGTGTACCGGCGGACGTCGCTGCTGAGGGCACCGAGCAGCTCGTCGGGCCCGGGGAAGACCCGGCCGCGCAGCCGGGCCTCCGGGTCGTAGAACTCCCCCGCCGCGTCCCGGGCCTCCGTCAGCCCGTCCGTGTACAGCAGCAGCGTGGACCCCGCCGGGAAGGGCCACTCCTGCGCCCGGTCCGGCGAACCGCCCAGCTCCCCCATGCCGAGCGGCAGCGCCGGTTCCGCCGGGGCGAGGGCCGAGACACCGCCGTCCGCGTGCAGCAGCAAGGGCTCGGGGTGCCCGCGGTTGACCAGCCGCAGCACGCCCGCGTCCGCCGGGATCTCCCCGAGCACGCACGTCGTGAACCCCTCCACCGCGTCCAGGCTGCCCCGCCGGGTGCCCTCGCGGGCCAGCGCCCGCTCCAGCCGCCGCGCCACGCCCTCCAGCGTCGGCTCGCTCTCCGCCGCCTCCCGGAACGCCCCGAGGACCACGGCGACCGCTTCGACCGCCCCGAGTCCCTTGCCCCGTACGTCGCCCACCGCCAGGCGCACCCCGTACGGGCCGTCCTGGACGGCGTACAGGTCGCCGCCGATGAACGCGTCCGCCTGCGCGGCCTCGTACCGGGCGGAGACGTGCAGGCCCGCGATGCGTTCGGCGGACGTCGGCAGCACGGCGCGCTGGGCGGCTTCGGCGATCCCGCGCGCCGAGGCGAGCTGCTCGCCGCTGCGGCGTACGACCCGGTTGATCAGGACGGCCAGCGCGGACACGGTCAGGACGGTGGCCAGCTCCGTCATGGCCTCCACCTTCCAGGTGGTGTCGTTGTAGATGTGCAGCAGGACCACGGCGAGCGTGGCCAGCGCCCCGGTCCAGACGGTCCCGCGGATCGTGAACAGCGGGGCCGCGGTGAAGAAGGGGGAGCCGGTGAAGCTGGGCGGGGTGAGGACGTCGAAGCCGAAGCCGAGCACGATCAGCGCCCCCGGGAGCACCCGGACCACGCGCCGGGCCACACCGCCGCCGGACGCGCGCTCCCCGTTGCCGCTGTCCTGCCGGCCCTGCCGCGCCACGCTGGCCTCCTGCCGCCCGGTCCGCCCTCAAGGCTCGCCGCAGGAACGGCGTCACGGCGACCCGGCCGGGCCCGTACGAGTGACGGGGCGGCTCACGGCGAGGGGGTACGACGAAGGCCCGGCTCCCCAAGGGGAACCGGGCCTTCGTACTGAGTAGCGGGGGCAGGATTTGAACCTACGACCTCTGGGTTATGAGCCCAGCGAGCTACCGAGCTGCTCCACCCCGCGTCGGTAAACCCAACTCTAGCCCATCCGGGGGGAGGGCCCCGCCAATTAACCTCCCCGGCACCCCCTGGACGGCCATATCCCCAGGTCAGAGACGTGAAACCCACCTCGCAGCCGCCCTTCTGACCCGGTGTGGGCTGCACGGACATCCTTCGAGGCAGCTGTCGGTCGGCGTCCACCGCGGACAAGCCCGCGAACGACAGAGCGCCCCGCCTGGCCGAAACCAGAACGGGGCGCTCCACAAGCGGTAGGCCATGTCGGACTCGAACCGACAACCAACGGATTAAAAGTCCGCTGCTCTGCCAATTGAGCTAATGGCCCTCCACGTGCTCACGACAGAGCATAGCCGGACAGCGCCGGTCAGCCGATCGGGTATCGACTGACCGGCCCGTGTCCTCAGCTGAGGCTCGCGTAAGTCCCCCAGCCGTCACTGATCTTGACGCGCTTCTCGAACGTGCCGTTGCCCCGGCCGACATAGCGCCACAGGGCACCCGCCGTGTCGCGCGCCACCAGGTCGGACTTGCCGTCGCCGGTGATGTCGCCGACGCCGACGAGGGCGTTGAAGATCTGCCAGCCCGTGCCGATCTCCACGCGGGGTGCCAGCTTGCCGTCGGACTGGCCGGGGTAGAACCACAGCTTGCCGCTCGGGTCCCGGCCCACCATGTCGCCGCGGCCGTCGCCGTTGAGGTCGCGCGCGCCGGCCAGCAGGTAGCCCTGCATGCCCTCGGCGATCAGCGCCTTGGAGGTCAGCCCGGACTGCAGCCCGGTGCCCTTGAGGGCGTACATGTACAGCTGGCCCGTGGTGTTGTTCCTGGCCAGCAGGTCCGTCCGCCCGTCCCCGGTGAGGTCGCCGGGCGCGATCAGCGTGTCGTACGCGTTCCAGCCGCCGAGGCCGATCACCGTGTACGGCGAGGCGGGCGTCAGGGGCTGCCCGCAGCCGGGCCGGTACGCCCGCAGCGCGCCGGCGGCCGTCCGCACGAGCACGTCGTTGCAGCCGTCGTTGTCCACGTCGCCGAACGGCAGCACGGCGTTGACGGCGTTGTCGCCGGTCCAGCCACCGCCGGAGACGGCCGCCCCGAAGGCACCCGGGCCGCCGGGCAGGAACTCGGCCGTCCCGTCGGCCTTGAACCCGAACAGGTCGCCGTACCCGTCCCCGACGAAGTCCCGGGGCCTGGCCCCGGCCCCGGAGAGCGCGACGGCCCCGGTGGCCGTGAGCGCGGCGCCCTGCCCGTCGGCGGGCTGGGCGGTCAGCGTCCAGTCGTACGCGCCGCTGTACAGGAGCTTCCCGGAGGCGTCCGTGCCGTCCCAGGTGGGGGCGATGAGGCCGCGTGCGTCAGCGCCGCTCCGTACGAGGGTCGTCACGCCCGTCGTCTTGTTCCGGACCGTCAGTTTCCACGATGCGGCGGGCTTGGACAGCCACCACTTCCCGGTCCACTGCTGTGCCGGCTTCGCCTTGAGGTCCAACGCGGCGGCGGGCGCCACCGAGTCGATCGGCGTCAACTGCGAGGCCGTCACCCCGGTGGGCACGATGTGCACGCGCTCCGTGTCGTCCACGTAGGCGACGTTGCCGCCAAAGCGGTCGACCGTCCAGCCGGTGCGGGGACCGGTGGACGCACCCAGCTTGGCCTTGCTCACCAGCACCCGGGTGGGCAGCGCCGTACCGGCCACCGGCACCCCGCCGCTCAGGTCGGTCAGTTCGAGCCCGTTGGCCTGCGTACCGCGCACCAGGTAGCCGTCGCCGAGGAGCGCGGGATCGGCGGGGACCGCCACCGCCTTCCCGGTCGTCTGGTCGAAGAGGCCGGCGACGGCGGGCTTGCCCCAGTCCTTCGGGCAGGCCCAGTAGACCCAGCGGCCGACGGCCTGGAGCTGGTTCGGCACACAGTTGTCGAGTGTCTTGAAGACGTTCTGCGCGGCGCCCTCGGGCAGGTTCTGCCGGCTGACCGTGCCGTCCGTCGTGGAGCCGCTCCAGAGGGTGGAACCCCAGACCGCGGAGGCCACCCGGCTGCGCTTGAGGAGCGTGGCCCCGGAATCGGGCTCCTTGAACTCCGTCACGTACTGGTTCGTGGAGGAGAGCCCGTCGACGATCCCGAAACGTCCCGACAGGTCGGCGAGCGCCGGGCTGCTCTCCCCCGTGGTGACTCGGGGGCCCCAGTCGGTGGAGCCGGACCGGTAGAGGACCGTACCGTCCTGCTCGGTGGGCTTGCGGCGGCCGTGGTTTCCGTCTCCGGCGGAGAACATCTCCAGGCAGCGCTTGCTGTCCCACTGCGAGCAGTCGGCGTCCCGGCCGCCGGTGCTCCGGTCGACCGTCTGTGAGACGACCGACGGCGTACCCGGGCCGGTGCTCAGCCGCGTGGTGCGGAAGGTGCCGATGATCGTGGCCGGGGCGTACGCGGTGCTGTTGTCCGAGGTGTTCAGGATGCCGCTGCCGAGGGCCAGGCCGTAGACCGAGGCCGGCACGGGATCGACCGTGGCGACCCGCTTGACCTCGGTGGCTCCGGCAACCGACCGGGTGAGCCGGTGGACGGCCCAGTCGACGTCACCGTTGCTGATGCTCGACTCCGCGACGGATCCCACGGCGAGGACCGAGCCGTCGGGAGCGGTGACCAGCTGCGGGCGCGCGGACCCCAGCTCCACGTGGCGGTCCTCGTTGCCGTTGTGGAAGCTCCAGAGGATGGAGCCGGTGCGGTCGTTGTTGCCGATGCTCATCGGGTCCACACCCAGCAGGGTCTCGCCGCCGAGCAGGGCGTACTCCGGCCAGCCGAGGACCGAGGTGTCCAGCGTGCGCAGCGGAGCCGCGTCGGGGTTCGCCCGGTCCAGGAGATCCACCAGAGAGCGGCTGCCGTGGATCCGCAGCAGCCCCTGCGGCGCAAGCCGGAAGTCGGTGATCTCGTACTGGTCCGCCGGATCCGGCCGGTCCGGCAGCCCCTTGGCCTGCCCGGTGGCGAGGTCGATGACCGACCAGCGGGAGACGGTGCCGGAGGGGACCGGCACCGTGTGGCGCACGATCACGGACTTCGCGTCCCCGTCCACCACCTGACTCGACTCGGCGCCCTCCAGGAGCCCCGTCACCGGGGTGTCGGTCGCCTTGCCACCCGCTCCGCCCGCCTTGAGCAGGTGGTACCCGGTGGGCGCGTTGGGGTCGCCCACGGCGGTGACCACGGTGTCCCCGAAGGTGCCCTTGTACGTCTGACCGGACGGCAGGGCGATGTCCGCGAGGACGGCCCCCGCACCCTTCTGGAGGCTCACGTGCGGCGCCGGAGTCGCGGAGTACAGGGCCACCGTGTCGGAACCCGCGCCGTAGAACCCGGGTTCCGAGCTGAACGGGGCCTGCTCGAAGTAGCCGCTGTCGACGTTGTACACGGGCTTGGACGCGAGACGCGTCGCGAGTGCGGTCCGGGCACCCGTCGCGTAGTCGATCCAGAGCAGCCGGTCGTCGGCCTCTTGAGCGAGGAGCAGGCCCGTCGTACCCGCGTCGAGGATGCGGGTGCCGCGGGGAATGCGCCGCTGGGCCTGCGGCAGTACGGTCTCGGCCGCTGCGGACTGCGCGGTCGGCGCTCCCGCTTGTGTCGCCGTCGCGGGTACGGTGCCCAGCGCGGCCACCGTGGTGGTCAGTGCGAGCGCTGCCAGCGCACGAGCATGTGAGCGTTTCATCAATCAGGCCCCCCGGGACACGGAGGACCTCCCGGAACCGGTGTCCACCGGCCTTGCTGTGCCCCCCACTGCAAAGTCTGCGGAGCTTAGCAAGCACGCGAACAGGGCCCCTACGACGGGTGTCGTAGGGGCCCTGTTCCAAGCGGTCAGCTCAGGCTGGATCAGCCGTTGCGCTTCCAGCGGGGCTTGTCGTCGCGGCGGCCGCCGAAGGAACCGGTGGAACCGGTGGAACCGGTGGAACCGGAGCCGGAGGGGCGGTTGTCGTCGCGGCGGCCGTACGGGCGGTCGCCGCCCGAGGGACGGTCGTCGCGGCGGAAGCCACCGCCGGCCGGACGGTCGCCACCGGAGCGGAAGCCGCCACCGGCCGGACGGTCGCCGCCGGAGCGGAAGCCACCGGACGGGCGGTCGTCGCGGCGGAAGCCACCACGGTCGCCACCACGGTCGTCACGGTTGAAACCACCCGAGGGACGGTCGTCGCGGCGGAAGCCACCGCCGGCAGGACGGTCGCCACCACGGTCGTCACGGTTGAAACCACCCGAGGGGCGGTCGTCGCGGCGGAAGCCACCGCCGGCAGGACGGTCGCCACCGGAGCGGAAGCCGCCACCGGCCGGACGGTCGCCGCCAGAGCGGAAGCCGCCACCGGCCGGACGGTCGCCGCCGGAGCGGAAACCACCGGACGGGCGGTCGTCGCGGCGGAAGCCACCACGGTCGCCACCACGGTCGTCACGGTTGAAACCACCCGAGGGACGGTCGCCGCCGGAGCGGAAACCGCCGGACGGACGGTCGTCGCGGCGGAAGCCACCACGGTCGCCACCACGGTCACCGCGGTCGTCGCGGCGGAAGCCGCCACGGTCGCCGCCACGGTCACCGCGGTCGTCGCGACGGTTGTCGCGGCGCTCGAAGTTGCCGCGGTCGTCGCGACGCTGCTCGAACTGGCGCTCCTGGACGACCGGCTCGGCCGCGACGGCAGCCGCGACCTCGGCCTCGGCGGCCTCGACCACCTCGGCGACAGCGGCCTCCGGGTCCTCGCCACGCTCACGGGCGGAACGGGCGACGAGGCGGTCGGCCTCCTCGCGCAGCTCCACGGCACGGCGCGACAGGCGCTCCAGCTGCTTGGTGAGGTCGGCGACCTCGCGCTCGGCCTGCTTCGCGGCGTTGTTCGCGGAGTCGGCCTGAACCTGCGTCAGCGAACGGGCACCGGTGATCTCGGCGACCTCGGGGTCGAACGCGCCGACGCCCTGGACGATGTGGCGCGAGGCGTCCACGCCCGCGTCCTCCATCAGGCGGAAGATCTGGCGGCGCTGGTGCGGCAGGGCCAGGGAGACCACGACGCCCGACTTGCCGGCGCGGGCGGTACGGCCCGAGCGGTGCAGGTAGTCCTTGTGGTCGCCGGCCGGGTCCACGTTCAGGACCAGGTCGATGCCGTCGACGTGGATGCCGCGGGCGGCGACGTCGGTGGCGACGAGCGCGTTGACGTAGCCGTCCTTGAAGTCGGCGAGGACGCGGGTGCGGGCACCCTGCGTCATGCCGCCGTGCAGCGCGTCGGCCTTCACGCCGGATTCGATGAGCTGCTCGGCGATGCGGTCGGCGCCCAGCTGGGTGCGGACGAAGATGATGGTGCGGCCCTTGCGGGCGGCGATGGCGGCCGTGACCGGCGCCTTGTCCTTCGGCTTCACGACGAGGACGTGGTGCGTCATGGTCGTGACGTTGCCCTGCGCGCTGTCGACCTCGTGCGTGACGGGGTTGGTCAGGTAGCGCTTGACCAGGGTGCCGATCTCGTTCTCCATGGTGGCGGAGAAGAGCATGCGCTGGCCGCCGCCGGGGATCTGGTCGAGCAGTTCGGTGACCTCGGGCAGGAAGCCCAGGTCCGCCATCTGGTCGGCC
Organism: Streptomyces sp. NPDC060031; assembly: GCF_042736805.1. NCBI lineage: Bacteria > Bacillati > Actinomycetota > Actinomycetes > Kitasatosporales > Streptomycetaceae > Streptomyces > Streptomyces sp. NPDC060031. Next base: position 1,157 of record NZ_JBHWVM010000151.1, on the reverse strand, counting down.
TCGTCGAGGACGGCGATCTTGACGTTCTCGAGGGAGCAGGCGCCGCGGTTGATGATGTCGCGCAGACGGCCCGGGGTGGCGACGAGGACGTCGACACCGCGCTCGAGGGCGTAGATCTGGTTGCTCATCGAGGTACCGCCGCAGACGACCTTCATCTTGAGGCCGAGCACGTCGCCGTAGGGCTGGAGGGCGTCCGCGACCTGCATCGCGAGCTCACGCGTCGGCGTGAGGATGATGGCGCGGGGCTTCTTCTTCTCGGTGTGCCCGCCGGCCAGGGAGGCCAGGGTCGGCAGACCGAAGGAGAGGGTCTTGCCGGAGCCGGTGCGGCCGCGGCCGAGGATGTCCTTGCCGGCCAGGGCGTCCGGGATGGTCGCGGCCTGGATCGGGAAGGGCGACGTGACGCCGTTCTGGGCGAGCTTGCGCACGATGCCGTCGGGCAGACCGAGCTCGGCGAAGCCGATCGTGGGCTCCGCGTCGGCGTCAGCCTCAGCGTCGTCGTCGAAGTCGTTGGTGGAGTCCTCGAGGGACTCGCCGGTCGCCACGTCGGCCTCAAGAGCCTCGATGATCTCGTTCGCCTCCGCGGCCTCGATGGCCTCGGTGACCACGAGGGCCTCAGCGTCAACGATCTCGTTGGAGTCGTTCTCGGGCATGACGGAACGGTCAGAACTGGAAATGGACATGCGAAATGCGAAACCTTCCGGAGTCTCGGCACGCGCCCAAACTCCGTGAATCGCAAATCGACCGCCTCAATGCGGTCAGCCACGGCTAGGGAGAGTACGCGCCACACGGCGCTCTTCGGATTCGGCGCCGGGCAATGGGATCAAACGATCTATAACCATACGCACCCTCCCCGGGGTCTGGCAAGTCACTCCACCCAATACGGCTCTGACCTGCGAAGACGCCCCGGAGAAGGGGGCGCGCGCCTACGAAGCAGGCGCCGGGCTGGGCTCCCCCGGGGACGGCGCCGGAGTCGGTGTGGTATTCGTCACGGTCGGCTGCGGAGTCGGTGGTTCCGGTACCGGCGAGGGCGACTGCTGCCCCCCGCCGGAGCCTCCCGCGGCACCCGAGCCGCCGGCCGCGCCGCCCGCCCCGCCGCCGCCCGAGGACGGCTGCTGCGGACCCTGGCCGCCCACGCCGCCGCCCGGCCCCGCCGACGG
>NZ_JBHWVM010000150.1:0-9903 GCF_042736805.1 Streptomyces sp. NPDC060031 | reverse complement strand
ACCGAACTCGTACTACCCCGCCGGACGATGTGCTGGAGTTTCTGGCCCTCCTGCTCGGTCAGCCCGCGAACCCGGACCGGTTGCGCCATCCCGCCTCCCCATGCTGGTTGGAGAAGACATTTCCAACCAGCACAACGAGCAACCCGGTGAACCTTCCCGGTCACAGCACTAGGGCGGCGTTCTGCGCCCATCGAAGTCTCTCCTCCGGGGTCTGCTTCGTCTTTGGTGCGGCGTTGCTCAGAACGAAGGTCACGAGTTGTCGCCAGTGCTCTTCGGCGCGCTCCCAGTCGGCCCGGGGGCCTGGCCCGTTACCGTCCCTGGTCGGTGCAGGTCGCCGAAGGCGAGGACGGCCGTCTCGATGTCGCCGCCTCGTTTGTGCAGGTCGTGCAGCGTGATCACGGGCCGCTCCCGCCCGGCGGGGGCGGTGGGGCGGAGAGTTCACGGACGCGGTTCAGGACCTCCTCCAGCGGCAGGGCTTGGTGGGCTTGGATCTGCGCGGTGACGAGATACCCGGCCATACCCCCGACGAAAGCCGGGATCGCGGCCCATCCGGTCAGCGAAAGCGGCCATGCACACCACTGCCACTGCTGCACCTGAGTCGGCGATGTGAGGCCCACCATCACCTCGTACGCCTGCGCCCACCCCGTCAGGAAGCCGTTCAGAACGAACAGCCCGGCGCAGAGTCCGAGCACCCAGCTCGCACGCGTCAGCAGCCAGTAGGGAAACCGCCCCAGCGCGTGCCGCCGTGCCCACCAACCACCCAGCCGCTGGGCACGGCCCGGGGCTGGCGGGCCGGGTTGCTGAGCGGGAACGGGCGGGACTGCGGGTGGTGGTGCGGGCGGCGGATGTGGTGGTGTCGGCGCGGGCACGCCCACACGCTAGCCCTCCCCTGGGCACCTGCGCGGTCGAACCGAAAGATCCGCCGGTGACAGGTATCGCGACCAGGTGACATCTATCTCGACCAGTCACATCCGCGCACCCTTCTTTCGGTGAGTGACGTGTCCGTGACGATTGGTCATGGAAGGATCGCTGGGGATCGGCACGGAGCCGACCGGTAAGGGGAGCAACATGGCTGAGCAGTCCACGCCCAACGCAAAGGGTCCAGCCCCATTCCAGTCGGCGCCCACCCCGGCGGCAGAGGTGAAGCCCACGGGTTCGACCACGCTGACCCCGACCTACGTGGACGGGGTGCCTGTCCTGTCCATCGGCGAAGGGCAAACCATCCCCGAGACCATTGACGTCGTGGACGCTGAAGGCCGCGTGGTGGCCCGCTACACCGCGCACGACGTGCAGGAGCGCACTGTTTGGCATTTTGCCAATGGCGGTGAGTGGCATTTCAACAGCGGTGAGCACCAGTTGTCGATGGGTGGTTCTGGTACGAGCGGCTTGCTGCGGGGGGCAGATTCGCCGCTAAATTGACACCGACTAACTGATCGGCTGCGGGGGTGACAGCGCTCTTCGAGGATTGCTCTTGGAGGCCGCCAGCGCCGCCCTTTTGTATGTCTGATGTCGGTTAATCGACAGCCCTGCGGGCTGGTCCGCCCCCTGTGTGCCCTTCGGGCACGGGCGGACAAAGGATGCTGCCCTTCGGGCAGGGCGCTGCGCGCCCGGGCCCCTCAAGTCGCTTCGCGACGGGGCCGCCCCTGCGGGGCCGAGGAACCCGGTTCACCCGGCCGCCCATCTGGCCTCACCGGTCTGCCGTTCGACCGTCGCGGCGCCGCCCCCACCCCGGGCTGTCCTCACCCTGCTCGCGGTCCACCAGGCCGTCCGCCGGTTCGCGCATGCCGCCGCGGCGTAGGGCCCGGTCGCTGCGGCCGCTCCGTGGCGTGAGGCCCTCGAGGACCTGGACGAAGACGTCCTCGCCGAGGCCGCCGCCGAAGCGCGGGCCTTCGGCGCCGGCCCGGCGGCCGCCGTCGACGAGCTGGTGCGCGGCCTGCTCGGGCAGTTGGCCGACTGGCAGCAGTCGATCGGCGAGCTGGGCCGCGCGCTCACCACGGCAACTGAAGGCCGATTGCTACCCGGCTGGTCCACCGACGCCGGCCGCACCGAGGACATCGGGTGGCGCCAGGCCCGCACCACGCTGCTCGAGGCCGTCGCACGCCACCACCACGCTCACCTGCTCGCCGCCATCGTCGAGCTCGGCGGTGAGCTGGAGCTCCCAGCTACCCGTAACGGGCGCTTCAGGGCGCGGTCATCCCAGAAGGCTGCGCGGTCAGCGCCGGCCGCCGCCGATGCGGCGGTCGTCGGCCAGTGCGGTCAGCGGGCCGAACTCGCGGGCAAGCTGGTTCCACGTCAGAACCTCGCCACAGCGGGCCGGGAACTCCTTCGGGTTGAACTCGGGCATGGTCCAGGTGCCAGTGCCCCTGTCCCGCAGCCACAGGTCCCCGTCACCGTCGACCACAGTCGGCGGGACCGGTACGGGCTCGGCCTGATCGGTGGGCTCCCAGGTGACCCGGCCCGGGTGGGAAACGCGGCGCAGCTCGGTGGTGGCCAGCCGCGCGGCCAAGTCACGGGTGGACTCTTCGGCGTCCTTGACCGACGCGAGTCGGAATGCGTCGTCAAGTACGGGCAGGGCTGGATTCTTGCTGCGCTTTGAACTCATACGCTGACTACCTTCGGTGGGGGGGCGTCACATCCGTTATGGCACCCCGTAGAGGAACACGGTATCCGAGGCGGGAGCCGGGCCGGCTACGACCACTGTCCAGGTGGAGGCGCTGGCACACCGGGCGGTGGGGCTAGGTGGTGAGCTGGTCCTGGACGTGCCGGGGCGACCGCGGCTGCTCGTAAAAATCCTGCTCAGGGCGACTGCCCGCATGGAAGCATGGGTTCGTGACTGATGACGCCGAGATGGTCTTGGAGGACTGTGCGGACTCGGAGCCTGTGGACCTGTCCCGGCTGCACGCCGCGATGGAGCAGCATGGCCGCGAGTGGCGGGCGCAGCTGGGCAAGCAGCTCGCGGCTGCCGCAGCCGCGGCAGTAGCCGTTCCGGTGTTTCCGCGTTTCACGCTGCCTCCTGTAGTCGAAGCTGACAGGTTCCGGCGGCTCCTCGGCCGGCAGTTGGTCGACCTCACCGGATTCAACGACGTTCTCCGCGGTCTTTTCGAACCAGCGGCCAAGGTCATCACCGATCACTGGCGAGACCAGTGGCGGGACATGTTCTCCTCGATCGGCGACCTGGTCCGCAACCTGTAGCCGGAGAATCTCCGAGAGGCCGTGCCCCGGCTGGTTGAGCTGGAGGCACTGCTGATCGACGAGGGCATCCCGCTGATGTGGGTGCCCGGACCGCAAACCGTTCGCGCCTTGCTCGACGCCCCGGATGCGTCAGCGCGACGTCGTCTGATCGGACAGCGTTGGAAGGGCATCGCGGGTGACTGCGAGGCAGTCCTGGTATCAGTCGATCACCCCCGGCTCAAGGAAGACCGAGACTTCGCCCTTCAGGCGATCGCCGCGCTACGCGACGGCCACATCGCGGCGGCGCAGGCGTTGGCCGCTAACCTTCTTGACACCCTGATGCAGAAGCACTTTGATAAGGCCACCCGCATCGAGCTCACCAGGAACGATTTCAAGGCCAAGGGCATCAAGTTCAAGCTGGACGAGTACAAGGTCAATGTGGCTCTCACCTTCGCCCCCGTCTGGCACGCTCACGCTAAGTACTTCCCGCAGAACGGCGACCCGATCCCGAGGGTGTTCGGCCGCCATCCCAGTGCTCACGGCGTCTCCCGAACTCAGTACTCCCGGGTGAATACGGTGTACGGGCTCATGCTGGTCACATCCGTCATAAAATTCTTCGACGTCGAGATGCCCTGACCTTCTGAACTGCCCCTGGGGATCGTCCCGAGGGGCTCCGGCTCGGCAGTACAACCACCAGTCGTAAGCGGCCTCAAGCCCAGTCCATGCCCAGTGCGGCGAGGGCGGCGAGCTGGTCGGCGGTGAGCTTGTCGCGCCGGCTCTTGGTGTTGGAGACCCACACACCCAGCTTCACGACGACTGGATCCGCCTCGTCCTCGACCGCGATCGCTTCGCTGTGGGCGCGGGGCACCGGCCGGTGGGCGCCTTCCCGCTCCACCCACTGCGTGAGGGCCGCAGGACCGCGCTGGAATGCCTGCTCCGCCTTGCTTGGACCTTCACCGTACGCGGTGTTCCCGAGGCGGCAGGAGGCGTCTGGGCGGGCTGTACGCCGAGCTTCGCCAGCCGGTCCTGCTGCTCGCCGGTCAGCTGTGCCCAGATGCCGGGTTGCTTCTGCCGTGCCAGCCACTTGCCCAGGTCGTCGCCCTCAAAGAGCACACCCGGTTCGATGGCCGGCAGGACGCCGTCGGCGTCGACCAGGTCGGCGAGCACGCGGTAGTGCCGTTGCCAGTCGAGCGGCCAGGGGCAGTTCCAGTCCTTGTCGATGGCCTTGAGTTGCTTCGCGCGTTCCTCCGCGCGATCGGCGTCCTTGCCGAGGCCGTTCTTCTGTCCCTTCCGGCGGAGGTTGGCCATGTGCTGCCCGATGGGCACCATCGCCTCGCCCTCGCCCCACACCGCGTCCTGACGCGGCGCGAGGTGCCCGGTCGCCCGCCGGTAGGACCGCAGCGCGGCGAGCTTGGTCTCCCACGCTTCCTCGCCCGGCTCCCAGACCATCCCGGCCTCCGGCGCGTCCAGCAGGGTCTTGCGCCGCTCCTCCAGTTCACCCGCCCGCAGGGCCTTGCGCTGCTGGGTACCCATCGGCCCAGCGGGAACTCCTTCGTGACCCCCACCTCGACCTCAACGTCGTAGGGCACGGCGTAGACGCCGGTGATCTCGTTCTCCGCCCGCCAGCGGAGCAGGGCCTGGTAGCCCTCCAGCCACACCAGCGACTCCGGCCGGTAGACCCGGGTCCGGAGGAAGGCCGCGATGGTCGCCGCGTCGCGCGGGCTGGAGAAGTGGAGCAGGGCGGCTTCGGCGGCGGCCTGCGTGTCGTCGTCCTCCTGGTCCTCGCTCTCACCCTCGCCGCCGGCCCCGACGATCTGCCCGTCCTCGTCACGCCGGACGTGCACCTTGCGCTTCCCGCTCGTGAGCGCGCGGGAAGCGAGCTGCTCGACCAGACGTTCGTCATGACTGCGGAGGCCCTGGAGCACGGCGACCAGCCCGGCATACGACGCGCTGGCGACCATGTCGGTGGGGTCCTCGCCGGGCTCCAGGAACACCGGCACGATGATCCTGGCGACCTTGGTGGAGCCGTCCTTGTTGAGGCGGAGCGCGCGGCCGATGTTCTGGACGATCTCGACCTGCGAGCCGCGGGTGTCGGCGAAGCAGACGGCTTCCACGCCGCGCTCGCTGGTGATGTCGACGCCCTCGCCGAGGACGCGAACGCTGGCGAGGAACGCGCGGTGGACCCGGTGCCCGGTGGCGTTGATGCCGTTGGCGAACTGGCGGAGTGCTTCGCGGCGCTCGGTGACGAGGTGGTCGCCGCACAGCCAGGCGGACCAGACGCGGTCCGGGGGTACGTGGCGGCCGGCCTCCAGCTCGTAGAAGGCCGCGTCGATGGAGGACTTCGGCAGCTTGTCGGCGGCGGCCAGGTCGGCGTCGGACGCGTCGTTCATGTACAGCTCGGCAGCGGTCTCCGGCAGCTTCTCCGCGAACGCGGCGGCTTCTTCGACCTTCTGGTGGAACGTCATGACCGTACGCAGGTTGTACGCCGCCGCGTGCTCCAGGAGCGCGGTCTGCAGAAGTGCCAGGCGCCGGCCGCGCCGGGCCTCCTCCGACCCCCCGAGGACGGGCGCGGGGTCGCGGATCTCCAGCACGTCGATCTCGAACCCGGCGAGGATCTCCCGCTCGATCGCCTCCGATAGCCCCAGTTCGGCCAGCCACGCGCCGTACGTGCCGTCCGGGTCGTCGGCCATGCTCGCGATCTCCAGCTCCTGGCCGCTCGCGTCCCGCTGCGGCCGGGCCGCGGCCAGGATGCGCGGCGTCGCGGTGAGGTAGAGCCGGAAGTCTGCGGGGATGTGGGTGTTGTCGTGGATCGCCGCCCACGGCCGCCCGAGCTCTCCGGCGGTGCCGTGCGCCTCGTCCACAATCGCGAGGTCGAAGCCTGCCATCTGCTGCCCGTAGAGGCGCTCTCCGCCAGCTAGTGCGGCCTCCAGCGGCCCGCGGACCTTCCGCTAGCCCTCGGGTGCCGCAAGGTCCTCGCGGTCGACGAGGGAGGCGTACGTGGCAAGGACGAGGCTGGCCCGGAGCCGGCCCACAGGGCGAGCTGGATCGGGTTGGTGGTGGTGCGCACGCCCAGCGAGCCCAGCACTGCGTCGTTCTCCAGCGAGCACACCGCGACCATTGGGGCCCGGTGGCCGACCAGGCGCCAGGCCTGGGCGGTCTGTGCGAGGAGGTCCAGGGTGGGGACGGTGACGAGGATCCGGCCGGCGGGGAAGCAGTCGAGGGCGCTCGCGGCGGCGGTGATGGTCTTGCCGGAGCCGGTCGCGGACACGATGGCGCCCCGGGCGCCCTGCGGGGGCACGGATGACCTTGCAGGAAATCCCACCCATTTCCGGAAACTCGATTTCTGGTCGACCTGGTGTTTTCGGAGCTGGATCAAAGGAATTCTCCCGGTTCGGGAAGGACCTGCTCGACGGAAATAATCCGGTACTCGCTGTCGTAGATGCCGCCTGGCCGGCTGAACATGCGCTGGGCATGCTCGGTGGCCGCGCCGCCGGAAGCCGCGAAGACGTGGCGGATGAGGGCTTCTTCCGGAGAGGCAGCGGCGCTCGGGAGGGCCGTGATTCGGTAGACGCGGTGTCGCATCACCTCGACCGGCAGCCCACCACCGGACTGTTCGTCCCGGGCAGCCTCCGCAGCCATGCGCTGTACTCGCAGTTCTTCTCTGCGGGCCACTCGAGGGTCCTCGTCCGGGGAGTACACAGCTATCCGCCGGTCCGTCATGACCCATATGATCCGATCCCATTCGAGTCTCTGGCACGAGGCGATGTCCAACTCGGTCGGCTTCCGAGGCTCCTCGGGTGCAGCGAGCGCCAGCTCTTCGCGGTCCTGGGCAGTCCGACGCCGCTCTTCCACCTCGCTCAAAGTGAGGCCGCCGGCCCGTCTAACCACAGAGATCTGCGCCAATTCATCCGGATGGTATTCATAGACAGGCATCCAGCACCCCGTGTCGTCGGTCAGCGAATCTGAGCAGTCGTCATGCTTGTGACCTGGGGTTGTGCAGGTCGGCTGAGCGGGTTGGTGGCTGTGTTGGTGCACTGGATCTGCTCAGAGTCCGGGTACGCCAGTCGTCTGACCTGCGGACTCTTGAGCTCGGGGCCTGGTTGCGCAGGTTGGTTGAGCAGTGCGCAGTTTCGCTGATCCTCGACAACTCTGCCTCCCAGAGTGGTCCTGGGTGGCTACCCTTGATTCCAGAGTCTATCCGGATATGAAAAAAGAAACACAGGGCCCTATGGGTTCCCTCTAACGTGGCTGAAAATTGTTAGCCTCCCCTTATAGTCGAAAATTACCCCTTCAGCTTTACTGAACACACAACTGAGACCCGGGGGTTGCTGTGACTAGTAGGCGCGACAGGGCGAGGGGCAGGCGTGAAGCGGCACGGGTGGTGGCCGATGGATTAGAGATGCATCGCAGAGAACAAGAAGGCAGGCGCCGCTCGCGCTCCTGCCTCGACCTGATCGGCTTCATTGCCATCCTTTGCGCTCTCTACTGGTATTTCAATCATTAGCTCCAGGAAATCCAAAGATTGTTCTCGTAGCGTCAGCTGCTCGGGCCGCAAGGCCACGTGGGTGGGCCGCGCGGAGCGTGGCACGCCTTAGCAAGGGGAGAGCTACCGGCCGAAGGCCGGCCCCGGGCTGCGGAACAGCCCCCACCGAGCGCAGCGAGGTGGCTCTCTCGGGCGAGCGCAGCGAGCCCGTTCAGTCCTGAGCGCGCAGCGCTCAGGTAAGCGAGGAGTCTTCCCTCCGAGCGAAGCGAGGAGTTTTGAAGTCGGAGCGAAGCGGAGACCCCCCGCCCGAAGGGCGGCTCCAGGGGCCGAAGGCGCCCCCCTCGCTCCTCGTCCTCGACGAACCCACCGTCGGCCTCGACCCGGCCCTGCGCCGACGGCGAGGGAGACGCGGCTGTGCTGGCCGCCCTTGCCCAGCGGCATGGCGAGGAGGCGTTCGAGGGTGCCGGAGGTGCGTTCGCGCAGGGAGTGACCCCTCCCACTACTGCCAGCCCGGCCCGCGTAGAGGGCCTCAAAGGGCCGGCTGGTGGGGGTGACATCTTGTGACAGTCATGACATGGTCAACTTCCTGTAGATTTTCGGGAGTTGGGGGCGTTGTGGGACCTGGAGCAATTGTTCTTATCCTCGCCGTGGTGTTGCTGGCGGTCGCGTTGATACCTTTGAGGTCACCTGCCGGCCGCAGAGGTTTGGCGGTGTTTGTCCTTGGAGTGTCTGCTCTGGTGGTCATTGGTGCGGGGTTCTTGGCAAGTCAGGAGGAGAAGAGCTCCACCTACAGTGGTGATTCACCCACAGGGCCAGCCATGCTTGCGGTTGGCTTACTGGTGGCCCCGGCTGTTATTGCAGCATTGGTGCGACTGGCTCGATCTAGTGGCAGGAGCTGAATCGATCGAGCCCACCCCTTTGAGTCAGCCGCCCGGGAAGCGGGCCCGGCCGGGAAGCGTAGCGACCGGGCCTCGGTCTGCGGAGCAGGCCAGGACTGGAGCGCAGCGGAAGCGGGCTGTGGTCCTGGAGGCGGAGCCGGAAGGACTGAGGGTGGGAGCGAAGTGGACCCCCGACGGGCCGTAGGCCCAGACCCCGTGGAACGGGGTCGCCTCCCGCGCGGAGCGCGGGGAGTCTCGGCCCGTGCAACGGGCCTGTTCCGGTGGAACGCAGCGGAACCAGAGTCAGTCCGGAGCGGAGCGCGGGACTCCGGCCCGGGGGCCCGCCTCACCGACTGTCACTTCGACCAGGGGTCCGAGTGCTGCACCAGCCCCTGGGTGCAACGCCATACGAGTCCGTCGTCCTTGCCACCGACAACGCCGGTGCGCGCCTGCTCTGGGCTGCGCGCGCGACCTTGCGCCGGAAGCGTGTCGTCCGGCAGTGGGATGGGGACGAAGCATCCATGTCGAAGACTTGGCGCACTGTCCTGGTGCTCGCGTTCGTGGGCTGGAGTGTGTTCGCGTACCAGTGGACCGAGGTCGGGTGCAGCATCCCCCGGGCCTATCTCGCGGTGGTCGAATACGGGACACCGGAGGGCATCGAGTTCCTACCGGCCTGCCACGGGTAGGAGGGAGAAGGTGACAGGGGAGGCGAAGCCGAACACAGCCGACCCGCGGGAGCCTTGAGTCCGCAGAACCCTCGCGACCCGAGTCATCCGTGGATGCCTGGGGCATGCGGATTTGAGGTCGCCCGGTGCCGGGTAAAGACAGGTGCTTCTTCGGCGGGCTTGGGTCATGATCAGGGGGATGAGCCACGACATTGATCCCGTTACTGCTGTGACTTCGCTGTGGGAGGAACACCGGCGTGCGCCTTTCCCGCCTGGGCTTGCTGGTGCCGACCGGGCTGGTTTCGACCTTGTCTTGGTCGACGCGGACATCGCCAGGTGTGTGCATACATGGCTGAGCAATGCCGGCAGGCTGGATGTCCGGGGTTACAGGGTCCTGCATTGGCGAGGGTCTCAGCTCAGCGAGATCCTCACCGTGCTTGGTGATGGCGATAGCCCGGCGTACTGGGACCGACTCTTCGGTATGGCTGAACTCGTCGCGTCGACCGATCCCAGGCCGTGGCATGCCTACCCGCCTGAGCCGTGGACCGAGATGGACACCCCCGGGGAGTGACGGGCCCTGCTCTGCCGGCTTGGCCTGCGTCAGCGGGCCTTGGTCCTGTAGACGGAGCCGGAAGGACCAGGGTGGGAGCGAAGCGGACACCCCAACGGGCCGGAGGCCTGGACCCCGTGAAACGGGGTCCAGGCC
>NZ_JBHWVM010000149.1:0-10147 GCF_042736805.1 Streptomyces sp. NPDC060031 | reverse complement strand
CCCGTGCCGCTCGGCGACTCATCCAGTTCTACAGACGCCCGGACACCCTGGCAACGACCCCGATTACTAGCGGCCCTCGCAGCCGGGGCGGAACGGCCCCTCGCCGTGGCGATCAGCATCCGTGCAGGTGGGAGCCGGTCTGAGGGGGTGGATGGGGGCCGTGCCAAGGCCTACGATCCCGCTTCGTATGTGACCTGCGTCCTGTGGGCCGCCTCACCGCCGAGGGCCCCGAATCTCACCCTCCGCGACCGTTTGTACCCCTTTCGGGGGTGTGGTCGGCGGGGGCTTAAACCCCCGAATCGAAGGAAATCGGGGCATCGAAGGCGGCTTTGCGGGTCGCCCGCCGCAGCGCCTTCAGCACCGTGGCCCCGAGCGCGAGCGTCAGGACCACGGTCAGCGTCGCCCGGCCCAGGTCCCAGCCCAGTGAGGTCGCCGCGCAGTACGCGGCGAAGCGCGCGAGGTTCGCGGGCACCGGGTCCCCCGGGTGGAAGGAGATGCCCTGGCCCATGCCCTGGAGCAGCACCCAGCCCTGCAGGTTCATGACCGTGCCGTACGCGAAGGAGCCCACGCAGCCGTACGCCGCCAGCATCAGCAGCTCCGCCCGGCCCCGGATCCGCTCCGGACCCGGCAGCAGCCCGGCACCCAGCGAGAACCAGCCCATGGCGAGCATCTGGAACGGCATCCACGGCCCGACCCCGCCCGTCAGCAGGGCGGACGCGAACATCGTCACCGAGCCGAGCACGAAGCCGAAGCCCGGGCCGAGGACGCGGCCGCTCAGCACCATCAGGAAGAACATGGGCTCCAGGCCGGCCGTGCCCGCGCCCAACGGCCTCAGCGCCGCCCCGACGGCGGCGAGCACCCCGAGCATCGCCACCGCCTTCGCGTCCATGCCGTCGTCGGCGACGGTCGCGACGACCACGGCGACGAGGAGGGGGAGCAGCGCGGCGAAGAGCCACGGGGCGTCCTGGGAGTGGGCCAGACCGGACTGCCGGTCGGCGAGGAGGGGCCAGCCGAAGGCGGCGATCCCGATGAGGGTGACCAGGACCAGCGCGGCGGCGGCGCGGGGGCCGATGCGGATGGGGCGGGTGGCGCGGGTGGCGCGGGTGGCGCGGGTGGTACGGGCGGGGCGGGCGGGGTGGGTCACGGCTGCTCCGGGGCTGCCAGGGCCAGGGCGTCGGCGACCTGGCTCACGGTGAGCCAGTGGCCAGGGGCGAGGATCTTCGCCACCTGGGGCGCGAAGGCGGGGGAGGAGACCACGACCTCGGCGGTCGGCCCGTCGGCGACGACCTCGCCGCCGGCCAGGATCACCACGCGGTGGGCCAGCTCGGCGGCGAGCTCCACGTCGTGGGTGGCCAGGACGATGGCGTGGCCTTCCGCGGCGAGGGCGCGCAGGATCGCGATCAGCCGGACCTTGGCGGCGTAGTCCAGGCCGCGGGTCGGCTCGTCGAGGAGGAGCAGGGCCGGGCGGCCGGTGAGCACCAGGGCCAGGGCGAGGGCGAGGCGCTGGCCCTCGGAGAGATCGCGGGGGTGGGTGTCGTCGGGGACGTCCGGGAGCAGGGCCGACACCAGCTCCCGGCAGGTGCCGGGGGGCGCGCCGGCGTCGGAGTCGGCGGCGGCGCACTCTGCGGCGACCGTGTCGGCGTAGAGGAGGTCGCGGGGCTCTTGGGGGACGAGGCCGACACGGGTCACCATCTCGGGCGGTGGTGTGCGGTGCGGGGTACGGCCGCCGACGGTCACCTGGCCGGTGGTGGGGGCGACGGTGCCGACGAGGGTGGAGAGGAGGGTGGACTTGCCGGCGCCGTTGCGGCCCATGAGGGCGATGGTCTCGCCGGGCGCTACCGCGAGGGTGATGCCGCGGAGCACCTCTGCGCGGGCGCGGCGGACGCCGAGGTTCTGGGCCGTGGCCACCGTCTCGGCCGGTGCGGCCGGTGCGGCCGGGGTGGGCTCGGGCGCGGCCCGCCGCAGCAGTCGTGCCAGCCGCCCGGCGGCGCCGGTCCTGGGTGCTCCGCCCCCAGACCCCCGCGCCTCAAACGCCGGCGGGGCTGGGTTGTGGCTGGTGCCGGTGTTCCCGGCGTCCCCGGACTTCCGCGCCTCAAACGCCGGCGGGGCTGGATTGTGGCTGGTGCCGGCGTTCCCGGTGTTCCCGGTGTTTCCGGTGTCCCCAGACTTTCGGGCTTCGAGCGTCGGCGGGGCTGGGTTGTGGCTGGTGCCGGCGTTGCCGCCCGGCAGGCTGGGTTGCCCGGAGGGGCGTTTCAGCTCCGCCGGCGTTTGAGGCGCGGGGTCCGGGGCGGAGCCCTGGGAAGCGGTGGTGGGCGCGGCAGCGGACAGGCGGGCGGCCAGCGGCGCGGCGCGGCGGCGGGCGTCGCGGATGGAGAGGGGGAGGGGGGTCCAGCCCGCGAGGCGGCCCAGGGAGACCACCGGGGGGTGGACCGGGGAGACGGCCATGATCTCCGCCGGGGGGCCCAGGACCGGCGCCGCTCCGGGGGAGGGCAGGAGCAGCACCTGGTCGGCGTACTGGACGACCCGTTCCAGCCGGTGCTCCGCCATGAGGACCGTGGTGCCGAGGTCGTGGACCAGGCGCTGGAGGACCGCCAGGACCTCCTCCGCCGCCGCCGGGTCCAGCGCCGAGGTGGGCTCGTCCAGGACCAGGACCCGGGGGTGCGGGGTCAGGACCGAGCCGATCGCGACCCGCTGCTGCTGGCCGCCGGAGAGGGTGGCGATGGGGCGGTCGCGCAGTTCGTTCAGGCCGAGCAGATCGAGGGTCTCCTCGACCCGGCGGCGCATCACCGCAGGTGGCAGGCCCAGGGACTCCATGCCGTACGCCAGCTCGTCCTCCACCACGTCCGTCACGAAGTGGGCCAGGGGGTCCTGGCCGACCGTGCCGACCACGTCCGCGAGCTCGCGGGGCTTGTGCGTGCGGGTGTCCCGCCCGGCGACCGTCACGCGACCGCGCAGCGTGCCGCCCGTGAAGTGCGGGACCAGCCCGGAGACCGCACCCAGCAGGGTGGACTTGCCGACCCCCGACGGGCCGACGAGGAGGGTCAGCTCCCCTTCCGGGATCACCAGGTCGACGTCCCGGAGGGAGGGGGCGGTCGCGCATTCGTAGGTGACCGACACCTGCTCGAAGCGGATCACTGCGACGCCTCCTTGGGCGGTACGGGTGCCACGAAGGCGGGCAGCAGGCCGATCAGGACCGCCGCCGCGGGCCACAGCGGCAGCTCGGGGGCGACGAGCGGGACCACGCCCGGGCGCAGCGCGTCCGGGTCGAGGGTGCCCGCGTAGATGAGGAGCACGGCGACGGCCACGCCGGAACCGGCGACCAGCCAGGCGCGCGGGCCCCACCGGTCGGGCCGGTAGCGGGTGCGCACCGAGCGGCGCCCGCCGAGCCGCAGGCCCGCGAGGGCCAGGACCAGGCCGATGCCGAGCACCGGCAGCCCGTACGAGGCACCCTGCGCGGCGAGCAGCCCGTACGTGCCCGCGCACATGCCGAGCAGGCCGCCGAGGGTGAGGACGTTCGTGGTGTGCCGGACGGCGGGCGGGACCTGCGCGCTGCGCCCGTACCCGCGCGCGTCCATCGAAGCGGCCGTAGCGACGGAGCGCTCCAGGGCACCCTCCAGGACCGGCAGGCCGATCTGGAGGATCGCCTTCACCCCGCCGGTGGGGCGGCCGCGCAGCCGGCGGGCGGTCCGCAGGCGGACGACGTCGGCGACCATGTTCGGCGCGAAGGTCATAGCGACGACCACGGCCACCCCGGCCTCGTACAGGGCGGCCGGGAGGGACTTCAGCAGCCGTGCGGGGTTGGCGAGGGCGTTCGCGGCGCCGATGCAGATCAGGAGGGCGGCCAGCTTGGCGCCGTCGTAGAAGGCGAAGAGCAACTGCTCGGCGGTCACCTTGCCGCCGAAGCGGATGCCCTGCGCCCAGGCGGGGAGCGGGACCTCCGGGAGGGTGAAGAGGGTGTGCGAGCCGGGGATGGGGGAGCCGAGCAGCATGGAGAAAAGGAGGCGCAGGCCGATGACGAAGAGGCCGAGCTTGAGGAACGCCCCGTAGGAACGGGCCCAGGGGGCGCAGGTGCGGCGGGCCGCGACGACGTAACCGGCGACGCCGATGATCAGGCCGAGGAGGAGGGGGTTGGTGGTGCGGGAGGCGGCGGTGGCCAGGCCGAGCGCCCAGAGCCACCAGGCTCCGGGATGCAGGGCCGTCGCCCGGCTGGCATGCGGGGGCTTCCACCGGTTGTACGAGGACCAGTGCGCGGGACCGGTCGCCGCGGGCCGGCTCCGCCGGGGCGGGGTCGCGCCGCCGTCTGCGGCTCCGGTGGGGGTGTGGGCCGCCTCCGGCCGGGCGGAGTACCCACGGCGGGTTGCACCCCAGGTGCGGCTGGGCCCGGCGGGCCGGTGAGCGCCTTCGGTGACGGCGGGGCCGCGGCCGGGCGCGACGACGTTGCCGACGGCGCGGGCTGCGCCCCCGGCGCGGGTGGCTGCCGCGTCGGGGGCCGGCCCCGGGGCGGTCTTCGGCCCCGGGGCGTCGGCCGTGGGGGTTGCGGGGTCGGTCATCGGTTGCGGCGGCGGGACTGCCAGATTCCGGCTGCGGCGAGGGCCAGTACCGCGGCGATGCCCGCCAGGAGGCCCGCCGAGGGGCCGGTGTCCCCGGAGTCCCGGGCCGCGGGCGCGGCCGAGGACTTCGGCTCGGGCTGAGCCTGCGCGACCTGGTCGCCGCAGCCCTGCTTCGGGTAGCCGGAGATCGCGCAGAGCAGCGCCGAGCTGTTGTAGCGCAGCGGCTTCGCGACCGCCGCCAGGGCCTCGGCCGCCGTGGCCTCCGGGGCCACCTGCGCGCAGGCCGTGCGCGGGGTGTCCTGCGGCGGGGTCTCGCCGGCCGGGGCGTCCGCCGGGACGCCGAAGTCGACGACGACGGCGACCCGCTTGCGGCCCTCCAGCGCGGCGGTCGCCCCGCAGACGGCCTCGAAGTCGGCCGCGGCGCGCGGTGTGGCGGCCTCGGCCGCGGCGTCCTGGCTCACCGCGAAGCGGAAGCCGAGGGTGGCGCCGTCCGCCGGGCGGGCGATCGAGGGCCCCTGGGTGGCGTACGCCCACCGGCTGCCGGCGCCGTCCCAGAACGACCAGTAGCGGTAGCCCGCCGCCAGCGCCGGAGTGGCGGCCAGCAGGGTCAGCAGGACCCCGAAGGCCAGGGCCGCAGTCGTCAGCCGCCGCATCAGAGCCGGTTCTTCTTCCGGCGGCCGCTCAGCAGGATGCCGATGCCCATGCCGGCCGCGGCGCCCGCGCCGATGATCCACCAGACGCTCTGGCCGCCGGAGTCCTTGTCGTCCTTGGCGTCCTTGTCGTTCTTGCTCTCCGCCTTGGCAGTGGCGTCCGCACCCTGTGCGGCCGGGCCCTGCGCGTTCAGCTCGGCCACGAGGTCGGTGCCGCCGAAGGCCTTGGGGTCCTTGCCGCCCGCGTGCGCGGCGAGGATCAGCTGGGCGTACGCGCCCGGGCCCGCCGTCTTCGCCCACGCGGCGGCGTTCTGCTCCAGCCAGGCCAGCGGCTTCGCGGCGGCGTCCTTGTGGCCGCCCGCGGCGAGCGCGATGACCGCGTCCGCCGTGTTGCCGAAGTCGGGCTGCTCGCCCGCGCCCGCGAGCGCGGACACCAGGTGGTCGCCGGACTTGGCCATGGTGTCGGTCAGGTACCGGGAGCCGCCCTCGGCGGCGTACTCGCGGCTCAGGGCGCCGCCCTTGCAGTTGACCGGGTTCTCCTCGACGGGCTTGTCGGTCTTGGGCGCCTCGACGGTCATGCCCTTGCCGAGGAGT
Source organism: Streptomyces sp. NPDC060031 (assembly GCF_042736805.1). Classification (NCBI taxonomy): domain Bacteria; kingdom Bacillati; phylum Actinomycetota; class Actinomycetes; order Kitasatosporales; family Streptomycetaceae; genus Streptomyces; species Streptomyces sp. NPDC060031. The sequence goes on along the minus strand of NZ_JBHWVM010000149.1, from coordinate 4,353 downwards.
CCGAGCACCGCCGCCGCGGTGGCATCGGCGTTGGGCAGCAGGACCCCCTTGTCCCGCTGGAACGCGAACGCCCCGGTGGGGGTGTCGCCGGTGGTCCCGTCCTCGCGGCAGGTGATCTGGAACGCCTCGATGGCGGTGGCGGGCGCCGTGCCGGCCTTGGACTTCACCTCGTCGGGCTTCTCGCCGGCCGCCGCGAGGGCGCCGATCACGATGCCGGTCGAGTTGGTGTCCGTACCGGTGTCCATGGCGCCGCCCGGGCTGGAGCTCCAGCCTCCGTCCTCGTTCTGTACGGACTTCAGCCAGCCGACGGCCTTCTTCACCGTCTCGTCGTGCCCGCCGAGCGCGGCCAGCGCCTGCACGGCGGCCGCGGTGGCGTTGGAGTCGATGTACGTCGAGGCGTCGCACGCCTTGGCGGTGTCCGGGCGGAAGGAGGGGAAGGAGCCGTTCGCGCACTGCTGGCCCGTCAGCCAGTCGACGGCCTGCGCGGTGGGCTTGACCCCGGCCGTGTGCTGGGCCAGGAAGGCGAGCGACTGGCGGAAGACCCCGTCGTACGTCGGGTCGTTCTTGCCGTACAGCCCGGAGGGGATGACCGGGGGCGCGGAGGCGGAGGGCGCCGCGGTGTCGGCGAGGGCCGCGGGGGCGGCGCCCGCGCAGAGCACGGCGGAGGCGGCGAGCGCGGCTGCGCTGCGGCGGACGTTCATGGGGCGGGTGCCTCTCCTGCTGGGGAGCTGGAGGCAGGCACGCTCAGGCACCGGGCTCCGGCTCCGTTTACCTCGACGGTGCCGGCCGCCGGAGGAACCGGCGGCGCGAGCCGCGCACCTCCGGTACAAGGCATTCCGGCTCCCCGCCCCGGCCTCGCCGGGGGTGGGTCACGGTTGCGGGTCAGCGCCGGAATTGCACCGGCTTCCCCCCGTACGGAAGTGTGGACGACGGGCACACTGTACCGGCCCGTAGCCTCCCGGGGTCGGGGTGCGCCGGGAGGGGACGCCCCTTACATCGGCGCCCCTTGCATCGGCGCCCCTTGCATCGGCGCCCCGCCACCGTCGCCTCCCGGACCGCCTGCGCCGCTCCGCTCACTCCAGCGCCCGGTACGTCACCGGGTCGGTGCCCGGCACCGCCTCCGCCCGGCCCTGCTTCACCAGCCGCCGCAGGTGCGCCTCCGCTTCGGAGACGGCGATGTTGCGGGAGCCGTACGGGATCTGCTCCCAGGGGCGGTTCCACTCCATCCGCTCCGCCAGCCCCCACGGGGTCAGCGGCTCGGCGAGCAGCCGCCACAGCCCGGTCAGCCGCTCCTCGTGGTGCTCCAGCAGCTCCCGTACGCGGGCCGGGGCATCGGTGAAGGCGTGCTGATGGGCGGGGAGCACCTCGGCCGGGCGGAGCCGGCCGATGCGTTCGAGGGAGTCGAGGTAGTCGCCGAGGGGGTCGGTGACCCGGGTGACACCGTGCTCGTCCGGGGCCTCGTACAGGCCGATGTGCGGGGAGATCCCGGGCAGCAGGTGGTCGCCGGAGAAGAGGCGGCCGTTGCCGGGGAGGTTCGCCGGGTGTTCCTCCTCCAGGTGCAGGCAGACGTGGCCGGGGGTGTGGCCCGGGGTCCAGATCGCCCGGAGCCGGCGGCCGGCCAGCGGCAGCAGCTCGCCGGGGACGATCTCCCGGTCGGGCACGGCGGCCCGTAGCCCGGGCAGGGTCCGCATCCGGCCGCTCGCGCGGGCGGCGCGCAGGGGGGCGATGTGCGACTCGGGGGCGCCGGCGGCGGCCAGCTTGTCGCTCATGTAGTCGAACCAGACGCCGGGCTCGGCCGCGCGGGTCCGCACGACGACCTCGGTGTCGGCGGCGTGCATGGCGATCCAGGCGCCGGACGCCTCTCTGACCCGGCCGGACAGGCCGTGGTGGTCGGGGTGGTGGTGGGTGATGACCACGCCGTGGACGCCGGCGACGGGGATGCCGAGCGTGTCGAGACCGGCGACGAGGGTGTCCCAGGACTCCGGGTCGTCCCAGCCGGTGTCGACGAGGACGGGGCCGCGGTCGGTGTCGAGGACGTGGACGAGGGTGTGTCCGAGGGGGTTGTCGGGGATGGGGACCTTGATGCCCCACACGCCGCCGCCGTGGTCGGTGACCTGTGACGCGTCCTGTGACATGAGGGCTCCCTGTTGCCGATGAGACTCGCTCCGAGGAGAACGAGAACATGTTGCAGTAGTCGCCCAAGTCGACCATCTCCGGGTCGTTCTGACTAGTCGTTGGATCTTCTTGTCGTGGGTGCGCACGTTCCGTCCTGGCCGTGGACTCCTCGAACTAGAACTGGTATCAGTTCTGGAACGCCAAGCCGCAGGAGGCATCAGCCATGACTGAGCTCGTGGAACACGGACAACTGTTCATCGGCGGGGAGTGGACGGATCCGCTGGGCGCCGACACGATCGAGATCGTCTCCCCCCACACCGGGCAAGTCATCGGCAGCGTCCCGCACGCCTCGAAGGCGGACGTGGACCGCGCCGTCGCCGTCGCGCGCAAGGCCTTCGACGAGGGCCCCTGGCCGCGGATGACCCTGGACGAGCGGATCGCCGTCGTCGCCCGGATCAAGGACGCCATCGCCGTCCGGCACGAGGAGATCGCCCGCTCGATCAGCTCCCAGAACGGGTCCCCGTACTCCTGGAGCATCCTGGCCCAGGCGCTCGGCCCGATGATGGTCTACGACGCCGCGATCACGGTCGCGCGCGGCTACGCGTACGAGGAGCACCGCCAGGGCGTCCTCGGACCGATCCTCGTCCGCCGGGAGCCGGTCGGGGTCGTCGCGGCCGTCATCCCGTGGAACGTTCCCCAGTTCGTGGCCGCGGCCAAGCTGGCGCCGGCGCTGCTGACGGGGTCGACGGTGATCCTCAAGCCGTCCCCCGAGGCGCCGCTCGACTCGTACATCCTGGCCGACATCGCCCGCGAGGCGGGGCTGCCCGAGGGCGTGCTGTCGATCCTGCCGGCCGACCGCGAGGTCAGCGAGTACCTGGTCGGCCACCCCGGAGTCGACAAGGTCGCCTTCACCGGCTCGGTCGCGGCCGGCCGGCGGGTCATGGAGGTCGCCGCGCGCAACCTCACCCGGGTCACGCTGGAGTTGGGCGGCAAGTCCGCCGCCGTCATCCTCGGCGACGCCGACCTGGAGACCACCATCGCCGGGATCGTGCCCGCGGCCTGGATGAACAACGGCCAGGCGTGCGTGGCCCAGACCCGGGTGCTCGCGCCGCGCAGCCGGTACGAGGAGGTCGCGGAGGCCCTCGCCGCCGCGGCCGGGGCGCTCGTGGTCGGCGACCCGCTCGACCCGGCGACGCAGCTCGGGCCGCTGGTGGCCAAGCGGCAGCAGCAGCGGTCGCTGGACTACATCCGGATCGGGCAGGAGGAGGGCGCGAAGGTCCTCACCGGCGGCGGCCGCCCGGCGGGACTCGACCAGGGCTGGTACGTCGAGCCCACCCTCTTCGGCGACGTCGACAACTCGATGCGGATCGCCCGCGAGGAGATCTTCGGGCCCGTCGTCTGCCTGATCCCGTACGGGGACGAGGCGGAGGCGGTACGGGTCGCCAACGACTCGGAGTTCGGGCTGAGCGGCAGCGTCTGGACGGGGGACGTGGAGCACGGCATCGACTTCGCCCGCCAGGTGCGGACCGGCACCTTCAACGTGAACACCTTCAGCCTGGACATGCTGGGGCCGTTCGGCGGCTACAAGAACAGCGGCGTCGGGCGGGAGTTCGGGCCGGAGGGGCTGAGCGAGTACCTGGAGCACAAGATGATCCACCTCCCGGCGGGCTACCAGCCGCCTGCGGCGGGTGCGTGATGGGCGACCGCTGGCACGTCGAGGTGGACCGCGGGGTCTGCATCGGCTCGGGCATGTGCGTGAACCACGCCCCGGAGGGCTTCGCCCTCGACTCGGCGCGCCAGTCGCACCCCCGGTCCCCGGAATCGGACGCGAACGAGCCGGTCCTCACGGCGGCGGAGGGCTGCCCGGTGGAAGCCATCACGATCACCCTGGCGGAAACGGGCGAGGCGGTGTTCCCGCCGGAGGAGTGACCCGAGGCCCGGCGCCCCCGCCCCGGCCGTCCCGCGCGCTGCGTGCCGTGCGGTGAGACGCGCTCAAGGACGACTGGCCCGGCGGGGGCCGCAAGAACGAGAACGCCTTCAGCCTTTAAGCAGGTTAACGGCTGAGGCCTTCGCGGGGCGGTGGCGAAGGGCGGGACCGGGCCCGACCGGGAGCGCGACAGGGTTTGGGGGTTTCCCGTCAGTCTCTTCGTCTCTCCGTGTCGGTCCGGCCTGTCAAGGGCGCTCCCTGCGGTCGCGTCGCTGCGCGATGGCCTTCGGCCACCCTTGACAGGCCGGCCC
>NZ_JBHWVM010000148.1:0-10279 GCF_042736805.1 Streptomyces sp. NPDC060031 | reverse complement strand
GGGAGCGTTCACCAACAGCCGATGCACGCGGGCACACCACGACGGCGCACTTCTCAGCCAAGATCCGGTACACCACTCCACGGGACACCATCGCCGCCTGCGCGTCAGCGACTACCGCGTCGTCTACACGCTCGACAACGGAGCACTCGTGGTCTGGGTCGTTCAGGTGGGGCACCGGTCCACCACGCCGTCCACGACTCCTGACGCCGGCTGATCCCGGCGCTCCGATGTCGCAGGTGGCATCCCCACTCTGAACGTCTCACCGGCCGGTCGGAGCACGAGATCAGCCCGGACGACGCCCAGTCGCGTCTCGGCGCCCCGCCACCGGCACCACTCCCGGCTCCGTTCGAGCCCCATCATCCCGACGACGCCCATGCGCCGATGATGGATCAGCGGCAGAACACCCCCTCCGACGACCGCAATCGCTAGGGTTGGCTTATGACCGCACTGCCCGACTGGATGCGCCCGCCGCGCGCGGAAGGCTGGTTCGCGGAGGACCTCGACCGCCTCCCGGAAGCACCCCGCCACACCGAGCTGATCGACGGAGCCCTCGTCTTCATGATGTCGCCCCAGCGGTCCTGGCATGGCCGCCTCGTCACCGCCCTGACCACCACGCTCATGGCGCAGGCACCGGCCGGATTCGAGGTCGAGCGGGAGATGACGATCCGCCTCGATGGCCGCAACCGCCCCGAGCCGGACCTCTTGCTGACGGACCTGCCCTACGATCCCGACCGCACCTGGTACGCCCCGGAGGACGTGAAGCTCGTCGTGGAGGCCGTATCCCCGGAGTCCGCCCATCGCGATCGCACAGTAAAGCTCCGCAAGTACGCGGAGGCCGGCATCCCCCACTACTGGTGCATCGAGGACGAGGACGGAGCGCCCGTCGTCCACGTCTACGAGCTCGACGAACCCACCGGCGCCTACGCGCCCGCCGGGATTTTCCGGGGCACCCTCCAGCGTCCGGTCCCCTTCGAAGTCAGCCTGGACCTCGACAAGCTCACACCGCCCCGAAGCAGCTGAAAAGTCAGCAACAAGTCAGCACGGGAATGCAGAAGGGGTCGGACTCGTCAGAGCCCGGCCCCTTCTGAACTGCACGTTTGACTAATCAGCTAACGTCCCGCATGCGAATGGCTACACGTTGAAGCCGAATGTTTGCGGGTTGAACCAGACCCGAGTGACTCGCGCGGCGGAGGGGTCGATCGCAGCACGCGCGACCGCGAGGACACCTGGCTGAGGTCGTGGAGCGCGCCAATCGCGACCACGTACCCACAGTGATCACCCGCCGGGCCAAGGAAGTAGCCGTCGTCTCCATCGAGGTGCGCTGCGCAAGTACAAGGAGTGGGAAGAGCGCGAGATCAATCGGATCATCGACGAGCGCATGGCCAACCCGGCACCCGGTATCCCGATCGAGGACATCATGAGGAAGACGCTGGCGCGCGGTGAGTGAGTGCCGAACCGTCTTCCGCCCCGAGGCTCAGGCCGAGCTTCCGACTCGTCGCCCAGGAGCTCCACAGGAAGCCACACGCGCCCAGCAACGGCCCGCCTCTTCACCTGAATGCCCCGGGCACGTTGACCCCCATCCGCCCCGGCCATCGCGTGGAGTGGAGAACACGAGCCCGCGCGGGGCCACCAGAAGGCAGGAAAGGGCGCTATGTACGTTCGCAGCATCTATGCAACGGGGGATCCGGCCGAGCTCGACGGGGTCGCCGAGGCTCTCCGGACCGACGGGCGGGCTCTACTGTCGGCGCAGCCGGGCTTTCGTGGGATGGGTCTGTTCGCCGACCGCGAGCTCGGCAAGCTCCTGGTGGGATCGTGGTGGGAGGACGAGGCCTCCCGGCAGGCCAGCTACGAGAACCTGAGCAAGCGGCGGGCCGAGATGATGGCGCCCTTCGCGCAGACCGTGACGGTCGACAACTGGGAAGCGGCGGTCGCCCGGCGCGCAGAGGAACTCGGGCCGGGCGCGGGGTTCCGGCTGGTCCGCATGGACGTCGGGCCGCCCGACATCGACCTGCTGGTGGACACGTTCCGCGACACCTCACTGCCCAAGGTCCAGAAGATCCCCGGACTGGCCGGTATCTCCCTGCTCATCGACCGCGATCGGGGCCGAGCCGCTGTCGGCGCGCTCTACACCGACCGCGACGCACTCGTGGCATCCCGTGGCGCCGTCGCGGCGGTCCGCGGAGAGGTCACGGCGAAGGCCCACGTGACCACCCGCAGCCTGGAGGAATTCGAGGTGGTCCTCGCCACGGCGGTCCCCCACGCCTGACCCTGGGCCCCCTCGAATGCCAACGAGTGCATGCAACCCAGATTGTGTACACATGGCACACTCGGTACTCTTGAGGCATGACTCAGCCGCTGCCCATAGAGTCCATCCGCGACGTACGTGCTCACTTGGCCGAAGTCGTCGAACGGGCCGACCGCGACGACGTGCCCACTGTCATCACCCGTCGCGGCAAGCAGGTCGCCGCCGTGGTCTCGATTGAGGTGCTGCGCAAGTACCAGGAGTGGGAAGAGCGCGAGATCAACCGCATCATCGACGAGCGCATGGCGAGCCCGGCCGCCGGCGTCCCGATCGAGGACGTGATGAGGGAGACACTGGCACGCAGTGAGTGACTACCGCACGGTGTTCCGGCCCGAGGCTCAGGCCGAGCTGCGCAAGATCCCACGTGACATGGCGCTTCGCATCCTGGCCAAACTGGCAGAGCTGGAGAGCGACCCCTTCGGCTTCAACACCACCGCACTCGTATCCCAGCCTGAGCGCCGCCGCCTACGGGTCGGCGACTACCGCGTCGTCTACACGATCGACAACGGGGAGCTGGTGGTGTGGGTCGTACACGTCGGACACCGCTCCACGGTCTACGACACGTAGCTGCTCCCTGTTCCGCGGACCGTTGCGGACAGCAGAAGGGCCTGACCTGCATCCTCGCAGGTCAGGCCGCCTCTGGATAGGCGATCAGACGTTGAAGCGGAACTCCACCACGTCGCCGTCCTGCATGACGTAGTCCTTGCCCTCCATGCGGGCCTTGCCCTTCGCGCGGGCCTCGGTGACCGAGCCGCATTCGACCAGGTCCGCGAAGGAGATGACCTCGGCCTTGATGAAGCCGCGCTGGAAGTCGGTGTGGATCACGCCGGCCGCCTCCGGGGCGGTGGCGCCCTTCTTGATCGTCCAGGCGCGCGTTTCCTTCGGGCCGGCCGTCAGGTAGGTCTGCAGGCCCAGGGTGTCGAAGCCGACGCGGCCGAGGGTGGCGAGGCCGGGCTCTTCCTGGCCGACCGACTGGAGGAGCTCGAGGGCCTCCTCGTCGTCCAGCTCCGAGAGGTCCTGCTCCAGCTTGGCGTTCAGGAAGATCGCCTCGGCCGGGGCGACCAGCGCGCTCTGCTCCGCCTTGAAGGCGTCGTCCGTCAGCTCGTCCTCGTCCACGTTGAAGACGTACAGGAACGGCTTCGTCGTGAGGAGGTGCAGTTCGTGGAGGAGGTCGCCCTGCTCCGTGCCCTTCGTGATGCCCTTCGAGAAGAGGGTGTCACCGGCTTCGAGGATCTTCTTGGCCTCGACGACCGCCGCCAGGACCGCGACCTTCTCCTTCTGGAGGCGGGACTCCTTCGTCAGGCGCGGCTCCGCCTTCTCGATGGACTGGAGGTCCGCGAGGATCAGCTCGGTGTTGATCGTCTCGATGTCGTCCTTGGGCGAGACCTTGCCGTCGACGTGGACGACGTTCTCGTCCTTGAAGGCACGGATGACCTGGCAGATCGCGTCCGACTCGCGGATGTTCGCGAGGAACTTGTTGCCGAGGCCCTCGCCCTCCGAGGCACCGCGCACGATGCCCGCGATGTCGACGAAGTCGACCGTCGCCGGGAGGACCTTCTGCGAGCCGAAGATGCCGGCCAGGACCGCGAGGCGCGTGTCCGGGACGCCGACGACGCCGACGTTCGGCTCGATGGTGGCGAACGGGTAGTTGGCCGCCAGCACGTCGTTCTTGGTCAGGGCGTTGAACAGGGTCGACTTGCCGACATTCGGCAGGCCGACGATTCCGATCGTGAGCGACACGTTGGCGACTTCCCGTAGCTGGAGGGGGCGGCGGCCCGGGTGTGGGCCGACGGACAGTTTACTTTCCGCTGAGTGGCGCTCGATGTACGCGTGTCCGGGGCCCGATCCGGGGGCCCGCCCGCCTACTTTGGAAGGGTGGAGCAACACAGGACGCGATCGGCCCCTCACCCGCAGCGACCCCCGGCCCAGCGCGGGCACCCGGCCACGGCCCCGGGCCCGGCCTCGTCCGGGCCCGCGCCGCAGGGCGGCGGCAGGCCCGCATTCGCGCGCCGCCTGCCGCGGCCCCGCCTGACCGGCCTCGGCGGCGGGCTCTTCGCCTGCGCCGCCATGGCGCTGGTCGGCGGGATCGTCTGGCTGCTCTTCGACTCCTCGCTGTTCGTGTACGGGCTGCTGTTCCTGCCCGTGGCCGCCGCGACCGCGCTGTGGGTGCGGCCCGCCGACCTGATCACCGCGCCGATCGCCGCGCCGATCGCCTTCGCCGCCGGAGTGTGGCCCGTGGCGGGCGGCTCCGGCGGCTTCGGCGGCCAGCTCATGGGCCTGGTGTCCGCGCTGTCCCTGCACGCCGGCTGGCTGTACGCCGGCACGCTGATCGCCGCGCTGATCGCGGTCGTACGCAAGTCCGTGCTGATCGGCAGGAGACGGCTCCCCCGCCGCATCGCCTGAGCCGAGGCCTACGAGGCGGCCGACCGCGCCGCCATCGCCGCCCCCACGATGCCCGCGTTGTTCTGGAGCTTCGCCGGGACGATCTCCGCGCGGATGTCCTCGATCAGCGGCAGGAACTTCTCCGGCTTGCGGCTCACTCCCCCGCCGATGATGAAGAGGTCCGGCGAGAACAGCATCTCCACGTGGGCCACGTACCTCTGGACGCGGTGCGCCCAGCGCTCCCACGTCAGGTCCCCGTCCTCCTTCGCCTTCACCGACGCCCGGGTCTCCGCGTCGTGGCCCTTGAGCTCCAGGTGGCCCAGCTCCGTGTTGGGGACCAGCTTCCCGTCGATGAACAGCGCGCTGCCGATGCCGGTGCCCAGCGTCAGCAGGATCACCGTCCCGGGAACGTCCCGGCCCGCCCCGTACGTCATCTCCGCGATCCCGGCCGCGTCCGCGTCGTTCAGCACGGTCACCGGCCGGCCGTCCAGGCGCTGCGACAGCAGGGCCGCCACGTCGACGCCGATCCAGGCCTTGTCCATGTTGGCCGCCGTACGGGTCACCCCGCCCGTGACCACCCCCGGGAAGGTCACCCCCACCGGGCCGTCCCAGTCGAAGTGGCGCACCACCTCGACGACACAGCCGGCCACCCCGTCGGGGATGGCCGGCTGCGGTGTCAGTACCTTGTGGCGCTCGCGCGCCAGATCGCCACGGTGCAGGTCCACGGGAGCGCCCTTGATCCCGGATCCGCCGATGTCCACGCCGAAAATCTGCATGGCCACACCGTACGAAAGGGGCTACTTGTCGGCGACCAGCGCGGCCGCTTCGGCGCGAAGGTCGCGGCGCAGCTCCTTCGGCAGCGAGAAGACGATCGACTCCTCGGCCGTCTTGACGATCTCCACGTCCGCGTACCCGCGGATGGTGAGCCACTCCAGCACTTCCTCGACCAGGACCTCCGGCACCGAGGCGCCCGAGGTCAGGCCGACCGTGGTGACGCCCTCCAGCCAGGCCTCGTCGATCTCGCTCGCGAAGTCCACGAGGTGGGCGGCGCGCGCACCCGCGTCGAGCGCCACCTCGACCAGCCGGATCGAGTTCGAGGAGTTCTTCGAGCCGACGACGATGACCAGGTCGGAGTCGGCGCCCATCACCTTGACGGCGGCCTGCCGGTTCGAGGTGGCGTAGCAGATGTCATCGCTCGGCGGCGAGACCAGCAGCGGGAACTTGGTCTTCAGCGCGTCGACCGTCTCCATCGTCTCGTCGACCGAGAGCGTGGTCTGCGACAGCCAGACGACCTTCGACTCGTCGCGCACCTCGACGGCGGCGACGTCGTCCGGGCCGTCCACGATCGTGATGTGGTCCGGGGCCTCGCCGGAGGTGCCGATGACCTCCTCGTGGCCCTCGTGGCCGATGAGGAGGATGTCGAAGTCCTCGTTCGCGTACCGGATGGCTTCCTTGTGCACCTTGGTGACCAGCGGGCAGGTCGCGTCGATCGTCGCGAGCCTGCCGCGCGCCGCCTCCTCGTGCACCACCGGCGCCACGCCGTGCGCGGAGAACATCACGATGGAGCCCTCGGGCACCTCTTCCGTCCGCTCGACGAAGATGGCGCCCTTCTTCTCGAGCGTCTGGACGACGTACTTGTTGTGCACGATCTCGTGGCGGACATAGACCGGCGCACCGTACTGCTCGAGGGCCTTCTCGACAGCGATCACGGCTCGGTCCACGCCCGCGCAGTAGCCGCGGGGGGCGGCGAGCAGGACACGGCGGGATGCGGGAGCAGTCATGGGCTCCATCGTACGGGGGTCTCCAGCAGGCTGATCGTCCCCCGTCCGGCACAGACTGGGGCGAAAGCCTGTCCCCCCTGTCCTCGCCCCTGCCATCCCTGTCGCCCCTATCACCGGAGGACGGATGCCGTCCGCTACGGACACGGACACGGACCCCGCCACGACGCCCCCGCTGCGGCGGAGCCTCGGATTCCGGGACCTGGTCGTCTACGGACTGCTCTTCATCGCCCCCATGGCCCCGGTCGGGGTCTTCGGCACCCTCGACGCCAACTCGCACGGCGCCGTGGCGCTCGTCTACCTGGCCGCGACGGTCGCGATGGCCTTCACGGCCTTCTCGTACGCGCAGATGGTGCGGGTCGCCCCGCAGGCCGGCTCGGTGTTCACGTACGCCCGCAAGGGCCTGGGCGAGGGCCCCGGGCTGATCGCCGGGTGGATGGCGATGCTCGACTACCTGCTGATCCCGGCGGTGGCGTACCTCTTCTCCGGGATCGCGATGAACGCCCTGGTCCCCGAGGTGTCGCGGTGGGTGTGGACGGCGCTGGCGGTGGTGGTGACCACCCTGCTCAACCTGTGGGGCGTACGGGCTGCCGCGCGCGTCGGCTTCGCCGTGCTGGCCATGGAGATCCTGGTGCTGCTGGTGTTCCTGGTCTCCGCGGTGACGGTGCTGGTCCGGGACGGGGCGCGGCGCGGCTGGCTCTCGCCGCTGACCGGCGACGGCTCGCTCGGCTTCTCGACGGCCGCCGTGCTGGGCGCGGTGTCGGTCGCGGTGCTCTCGTACCTGGGCTTCGACGCCATCGCCTCCTTCGCGGAGGAGGTGACGGGGGGTTCGGCGCGGGTGGCCCGGGCGGTGCTGTTCTGCCTGGCTCTGACGGGGGTGCTGTTCATCGCCCAGACCTATCTGGCGGCTCTGCTGATGCCCGTGTCGTCCGCCGAGCTGGCCGCTGATCCGGTGAAGCAGGGCCCGGCCTTCTACGACGCGGTGGAGTCCTCCGTGGGGCTCTGGCTGCACGACCTGGTCGCGGCGAGCAAGGCGATCGGCGCGGCCTTCGCCGCGCTGGCCGGGCAGGCCGCCGCCGGGCGGCTGCTGTTCGCGATGGCCCGGGAGCGCCGGCTGCCGCGCGTGCTGGCAGGGACCTCGCGCGGGACCCCGCGGCCGGCGCTGCTGGTGGCGGCGACGATCACGCTGGTCGCCGCGGTGTGGGCGGCCCGGCGCGACGACGGGCTGGACCACCTGGTCTCCGTGGTGAACATCGGGGCGCTGGTCGCGTTCACCCTGCTGCACGCCTCGGTGGTGGGCTGGTTCGTGGTCAAGCGGATGGAAGGGCCCCCGAACCGGTGGAAGCACCTGGTCTGCCCGGTGCTGGGAGCCGCCGTGACCGTGGCGGTGATCGTCGAGGCCGCGTGGACGGCGCAGGTGGTGGGGGCGGTGTGGTTGATGGTGGGCCTGGGGGTGCTGGTGTTCCAGCGCGGCCGACGCGCGAGCGACGGACCAGCCGGGCCCGGCTCGGGTGTCGGCCCCGGCGGCTAGCCTGCGTGCATGGGTCTGAATACATCGGCGGAGGCGCCACTGCCCGTCGGCCAGGTGTCCCGGCTCATCGGGGGCTGGATCGACAAGCTCGGCCAGGTGTGGGTGGAGGGGCAGATCACCCAGCTCTCGCGGCGGCCGGGGGCCGGGGTGGTCTTCCTGACGCTGCGCGACCCCTCGCACGACATCTCGCTCAGCGTGACCTGCTTCCGCCAGGTCTACGACGAGGTCGCGGACTCGGTGACGGAGGGCGCGCGGGTCGTCGTACTGGCCAAGCCGGAGTGGTACGCCCCGCGCGGGCAGCTGTCCCTGCGGGCCACGGAGATACGGCCGGTCGGCATCGGCGAGTTGCTGGCCCGGCTGGAGCGGCTCAAGCGGTCGCTGGCCGCCGAGGGGCTGTTCGCGCTGGACCGCAAGAAGCCGCTGCCCTTCCTGCCGCAGCTGATCGGGCTGGTGGTGGGCCGGGCCTCGGCGGCCGAGCGGGACGTACTGGAGAACGCGCGGCGGCGCTGGCCGGCCGTCCGCTTCGAGGTGCGCAACGTCGCCGTGCAGGGGGTCAATGCGGTGCCGCAGGTGATCCAGGCGGTCAAGGAGCTCGACGCCCTGCCCGAGGTGGACGTCATCATCGTGGCGCGCGGCGGCGGCAGCGTGGAGGACCTGCTGCCGTTCTCGGACGAGGAGGTCGTACGGACCGTCGCGGCGGCCCGTACCCCGGTGGTCTCGGCGATCGGGCACGAGCCGGACTCCCCGCTGCTGGACCTGGTCGCGGACGTGCGGGCCTCCACACCCACGGACGCCGCGAAGAAGGTGGTCCCGGACGTGGGCGAGGAGCTGGAGCGGGTGCGCCAGTTGCAGGGCCGGGGGCTGCGCGCGGTGCGGGGCCTGCTCGACCGGGAGGAGCGCGGGCTCGCACACGCCCTCGCGCGGCCGGTCTTCGTACATCCGCAGCGGATGGTGGAGACCCGCGAGGACGAGCTGGCGGCGCTACTCGCGCGCGGCCGGCGCACGCTGGGGCACCTGCTGGACCGGGCCGACTCGGAGCTGGCGCACACCCTCGCCCGGGTGGTGGCGCTGTCCCCGGCGGCGACGCTGGAGCGCGGGTACGCGGTGCTCCAGCGGGCGGACGGGCACGTGGTGCGCTCGCCGCAGGACGTGGTGGCGGGCGAGGAGCTGCGCGCGCGGGTGGCGGAGGGCGAGTTCGCGGTACGGGTCGCGGAGGCGGCCGGCCCGGAGCAGGGCACCGCCTAGCGAACGACACACTGCCGCAACACTTTCGCTGTACTACGAATTTAAGGTGGAACGGGAATGGCCGAGGCCGAAACTGCGCTGGGGTACGAGCAGGCACGGGACGAGCTGATCGAGGTCGTCCGCAAGCTGGAGGCCGGCGGCACCTCGCTGGAGGACTCCCTGGCGCTCTGGGAGCGCGGCGAGGAGCTCGCGAAGGTGTGCCGGCACTGGCTGGAAGGGGCCCGCGCCCGGCTGGACTCGGCGCTGGCGGCCCGCGACGGCGGGCCGGGGGCGGGGCCGGGGGCGGACGGCGAGTGACCTCGGTCACCCCCAGAGGATTTAGTTGAAAGTTCATCTACTTTCGCCGTAGTGTTCGAGTCAACGCTTCACCCCGCCTGCCGCATGGAAGAAGGCTTTCCGATGTCTCTCGTTCTTGACTCCGCCGCTCAGGACCTCCTGTTCCGCGAGGCCCGTACCGCCAACTCGTTCTCCGACGAGCCGGTGACGGAGGAGCAGGTCCAGGCGATCTACGACCTGGTGAAGTACGGTCCGACCGCCTTCAACCAGACGCCGCTGCGCATCACGCTGGTCCGCTCCCCCGAGGCCCGCGAGCGACTCGTGCAGCACATGTCCGAGGGCAACAAGGCCAAGACGGCCTCCGCGCCGCTGGTCGCCATCCTCTCCGCGGACAACGAGTTCCACGAGGAGCTCCCGGCCCTGCTGCCGAGCTTCCCGCAGGCCAAGGACCTCTTCTTCGCCGAGCGCCCGGTGCGCGAGCAGTCCGCGCTGCTCAACGCCGCGCTGCAGGCCGCGTACTTCATCGTCGGCGTCCGCGCCGCCGGTCTGGCCGCGGGCCCGATGACCGGCGCCGACCTCGCCGGCATCCAGAAGGAGTTCCTGGACGCCGACCACACCCCGATGATGGTCGTCAACATCGGCAAGCCGGGCGAGGCCGCCTGGTACCCGCGCTCCCCGCGCCTGGACATCGACCAGGTCATCACCACCGTCTGAGTCCGCGACGGCGGTACCACGCAGAAGGCCGCGCGCCCCGGGATTCCGGGG
>NZ_JBHWVM010000147.1:0-10709 GCF_042736805.1 Streptomyces sp. NPDC060031 | reverse complement strand
ACCGACATCTCGTCCCAGCGAACATTCCGACCGACCAGCCCGGACGCCCCGAGAACGTTGGTTGACATCCATAGGGGCATCAAGCTCGCCGACCGTTACCGCGCCGGAGTCGTCCTGGCCTCGCTGATCCTCTGGCTCCGCGAACCCGTCCGTGATCATTTGTCAGACACTGCCTAGGAGCTCCACGGACACATCGGGGGCCGGTTGACCCGCCCGGGTTCCCCGGGCGTGGACATGGTAGGGGACGCAACGGCGGCCTCGGCCGGGCGTCGACCCCGCAGGATGTGGGCGGGTTGTCGGGGGCGCTCGGAAGGCCGGTGCCCCGCCCGTCCCGGTGCCCCGCCCTCTTCGGGGCACCCGGTCCCGGTACTCCGCCAAGGGCTCGATGTAGTGGGCCCGGCCGGTCGTCAGAAGGGCGGCTCGTTGGAGTAGCCGCCCTGCGACGCACCCCGCCCGCCCAGTAACCGCCTTTCCGAGGAAGCAGGCCGAGACGGAACTGCGCCTGCTCGCGGGGCTCGGCCTGGTATGCCTCAGGTTCGAATCCTGCCGCGCCTGCGCGAACAGCAGAGCGGCCAGATCCTCATGGGACCTGGCCGCTCGCTCATGGGCCTATAAGGTCCGCTGCTCTTGCATGGGCCGCTTCTACTTCTCGGGTCGTCCGAGCTGGTGAACGGTCCAGCCGGCCATGCGCCAGGGGCTCCGGGTCGAGGGTGGTGCGGCAGTCGACGAGCAGGGGGCTGGCCGCGCGGTCCGCCAGGTCCTTGGGGTCCGCCTGCTGGTATTCGGGCCATTCGGTGGCCAGGACGACGAGGTCGGCTCCGTCGACGGATGCGGCCAGGTCGTCGGTGTAGTCCAGTTCCGGGATGCGGGTCATGGCGGTGGCCATGGCCTGCGGGTCGTGAACGGTGACCGTCGCGCCGGTCTGCTGGAGGGCGTGGGCGAGTGCGAGGGCCGGGCTTTCCCTGACGTCGTTGGTGCCGGGCTTGAACGCGGCGCCCCACACGGTGATTTTGGCGTTCTTGACAGCGCGGTCGCCCAGGGCGTTGCGGATGAGGTCCATGGCGACGTCGGTGCGGCTCTCGTTGATCTTCTCTGCGGCGCGCAGGAGGGTGGCGGCCTGTTCGGCGCCGAGCTGACGGGCGGAGGCGGTGAAGGCGCGGACGTCCTTGGGGAGGCAGCCGCCGCCGTAGCCGATGCCCGGCCGCATGCCGCCGCTGCCGATCCGCGGGTCGATGCCGAGGATCTCCACGATCTGGGAGATGTCGCCGCCCGCCGCGTCGCACATGTCGGCGACGGCGTTGATGTAGGAGATCTTCAGGCCGAGGAAGGTGTTCGCCTTGAAGCACGCCCGGTACATGTCCGACAGCTCCGCCACCTTGTCCTCGGTATCGAGGAACATTTCCGCGAGCAGCGGATCCCGGCCCGGCGCGAGGACGAACGTGAAGCCCTTGCGCAGCTGCTCGTCCTCGATCTCGTTGACGTGGTACATCTCGTGGAGCCGGTGCAGCGGCGGGATCCCGGCTTCGTAGGAGACACCGCAGCCGACCTCGACCTGGAACGGCAGGAAGTCGGTGAGCTGCGCCAGGTTGTCGGCGTAAACCGGGTGTCCGGGGGTGTCCTTGACCCGGACACCGTTGGATCAACGCCTACCACCTGCCGCCCTACGCACCCGACTTCAACCCGGTGGAAAGCATCTGGTCGACCCTCCGCCGAACCAGCCAGGCCAACACCGCCTTCACCGATCTCGAGCACCTCATTCGACGGCTGCGACACGGGCTCCGCCAGATCCAGTACCGCAGCGACATCATCGACGGATGCCTCACCGGGACCGGAATCACACTGCCGACACCACGCCTACAACCTCAGTAGAGGACGAACCGGCGGTGTTCCGGATCCGGATCGTGTCGGTGTGCGGTCACCGCCGAGAACGTCTCCGGATTGCAGCGACGGGTCAGGCCCCCCACGACGGACTGCCAGCCGGCATGGTCCCACTCGTCCTGCGCGAGGGCTCTGGCCATCAGCTCGTCCACGGGCGTCAGGATGCCGAAGGCCCACTCCAGCTCCGTGAGGATCGCACCGTGCCCGTCGAGGACCGTGTGGCCACCGAGCGATAGACGGGGAACGAATCTGAACTGTCGGTACTCGACCAGCGTTTCGTGTATCGGGCCGAACTCGCCAGTCCTGGAGTGGAGTTCGGCCTCGGCGCCCCGTTCGTACCAGTGGCGGGCCAGCGCGAGCAGCCGCTCCCGCTCCGCCTCGGACAGGCGCCTCACCGGATCTTTCCCCAACAGGGCCAGCGTCACCGTCGGGGACCCGCCGTCGACTGCCCGCAGGAGAGGCGTCGTTCTGTCCGGCAGCGCACGGTCCGGGTCCGCGCCGCCCTCGACCAGCGCCTTCGCCACGGCGGTGTCGTGGGCGCCGACCGCCAGGCACAGCACGGGCAGCCCGTCCTCCGCGGCCGTGTCCGCAGCCGCTCCCGCCTCCAGCAGCGCGGTCACCGCCGCCGCATCTCCCCGCCGCACCGCCGCTATGAGTTCGCGCCCGGGCTCCACCGCACGCACCACCCTTCCCGATGCCGATCTGCCGAGTCGGCCCGCGACATGATGAATGCCGTCGCGCACGTCGGGAAGTACCGTGGCTGTCCTGAGGTCCGGCAGTGCGACGGGAACCGGGGCCCGGGCAGGACGGTGCTGCGCCCGTGTCAGCGGGTGAGGAAGCGGGTGGCGCCCACGTACACGCGGCCCGTGGATCCGATGGGCTCCTCCTTGACCACGTCACCGGTCCGGGGTGAATTGATCATCATCGGTTCGCCGTTCTTCGTCCCCGAGTAGATACCGACGTGGGTGACTGCGGTGCCGGTGGCGGGACGGAAGGCGACGATGTCCCCCGGCTTCAGGTCCTTCGTGTCGGTGATGCGCACCCCCACGGCCGATCCCGCAGGCGGTCGCCCGCCGCCCGCGTCGAACTGCGGCTCGGCGTCCCGGGGGATCGTCAGACCGAGGGCGGAGTAGACCTGACTGATCAGGCCGGAGCAGTCGTAGCCGAATCCGGAGGTGCCGGACCAGAGGTACGGCAGCCCCAGGAAGGCGCGTGCGGCGTTGACCACGTCCTCGCCGCTTGCGGAGCCCGGGACCTTCTTCAGGTCACCGGACCGGAAGTACGCGCGGCCACCGCTGGGGGAGTAGGCGGTGACGAGGCCGGGCAGTGGGCCGGCCTTCACGGGGAATGCGGTGTTGTACGAGTACTCGACCGCCTGCCCCGCCCCGCCGGCCGAGAGGGCGGCCTCGGCTGTGGTGAAGCCCCGTGCCGTGGGGCGTGCGACGCGTTCCTCGTGCGTACCGCTCGGTGGCCGCAGGTGATCGGAGGTCAGCTGCCGGTCGGGAATCCAGCCGGGGTAGCCGCCCCGGCCCGGCTCGTCCCTGGGAGTGGGCTGGCCGTGCACCCATACGTGGTCCCAGAGGAGGCCGCCGTGCCACATCGTCCGGTCGACGGTCACCCGCGTCCCTTGGAGTGCCTGTGTCTCCCCGGCCACGTCACGACGCTCGTCCAGGGACATGGCCGTCAACCAGCCGCGGACGTCGGCGGGATCCGCGGTCGCGGGAGCGTCCACGGGCCGTACCTGCTCGGGACTCACCCAGACCTGAGCCACCGTCACGTCGACGTAACAGGTCGGGGCGCCGTCGCACGGGTGTGTCGCGGTGGGCTGGAGGACACCGGCCGGGACAGCCGGAACAGTGGGCAGTGCGGCGGCAGGGGCAGTGAGGACGAGGAGCACCGCGGCAGCCGTCAAGGGGATCTTCGCTGAGTACATGGGACGATTCTGTCCAATACGCGCTACCGGTGAACCCGTCCAGCGGCGAAGCACGCACGCCACGCCGCTCCGCGCAGCCACCGCGCGGGCCGCCCGTACCGCCGTACCGGACGGCCCTTCCGGGTCCGCCGACGTAGAGGGCGGCGTCCACCATTGGGCGCAGGCTGAAGTCGCGGGGTACGGGCGCCAGTCGATGACGGCTCGGGACTGGGCGGTTCCCTGTCGCGACGCTGATGGAGCGTGCGTTCGGGTGGCGTCCTCCCTTCTCCGGCGGTAAGTGCCGCTGGAAGCAGTCCGGTCCGTGCTGTGCTGTGCCCACGGCAGCGAAGACAGCCGTACGCGGGCCCGCCCGCTGTTGTGGCAGGCCCGCCCCAACAGCGAAGGAGGACTGATGTCGAGCAACCGGAAGGACCGGCGAAGCCGGAGCGCGAACGCTCAACTACTTGCCACTACCGTCTTTTTTGATCGTGACTCTGCTGTACGCAACTGGGGCTCATACCGCTGCGGTCCACTCCAAACCGGACTCCAACTGGAACGCCATCGCCCAGTGCGAATCAGGCGGAAACTGGACGGCGAACACCGGCAACGGCCATTGCGGCGGGCTGCAGTTCACTCAGTCGAGCTGGAACGCGGCAGGGGGCCACACATACGCACCTCGCGCCGGCCTCGCCACGAAGACGGAGCAGATCGCGACAGCGAGAAGACTCGCCAAGATCCAGGCATGGGGGCCTGGACCTGCGCACGTCGTCACTGATGGGCTCCTCTCCGGCAGGGCGGTGTGGCCGCCCTGCCGGAGAGTCTCAACCGGACACGCCGACTGTGGGTGGTTGTTGCCGCCCGAGTCCAACCTCCCGCCGAACCGTCATGCTCAGCACGGGAGTTGTGGCTACTGCGGCACTGGCCCTTCGGGCGCGTCCGGAGCGAACTCCACCACAAGGCAGGCGGTTCACTCAGCGTGGACACGGGACACGGGATGCGGACACGGCCTCCCGGTCCTCGGCGAGGACACCGGCGATGCCCCGCGCGAGGCAGGGGATCCGGTGCGCCGGGATCCCCGCGATGTTGAACAGCCCCGAGGTGGTCCCGTAGACGGCGAACCGGCTGCGCAGCCCGTGC
Source organism: Streptomyces sp. NPDC060031 (assembly GCF_042736805.1). Taxonomy (NCBI): domain Bacteria; kingdom Bacillati; phylum Actinomycetota; class Actinomycetes; order Kitasatosporales; family Streptomycetaceae; genus Streptomyces; species Streptomyces sp. NPDC060031. The sequence goes on along the minus strand of NZ_JBHWVM010000147.1, from coordinate 5,782 downwards.
ATTTGGTCCGGCGTGAGCGGCAGCATCGAGAACATCCCCTTCTGCCGTGCGAGGGTGTCTGCCTGCACGCCCCAGCCCAGAGAGCTCAAGTGCGCGCTCAGATCAGCCCTGTTGGCCGTGATCCGCTGCCGCATGGAATCCAGTTCGGCCCGCCAGGCGGCCCGCAGTCCGTCGTCCTTGAGGATGGCGGTCGCCACCGCTGCGCCGTGCTCCGGCGGCATCGAGTACAGGGTTCGGGCGGCGTTCTGCAGTGCCGTCTCGGCGTGCCGCAGCGAACGGCGGGAGGTGTCGAGCACCACGGCGCAGCCCGTACGGTCGCTGTAGAGGCCGAAGTTCTTCGAGCAGCTGATGGCGAGGAGCATCTCCGGAACCCGTTCCGCGAGCATCCGCGTCGCTGCCAGGTCCGCTTCCAGGCCGTCGCCGAGCCCGTGGTAGGCGAGGTCGACGAACGGAACCCAGCCGGCCCGGCCGGCGAGCTGTTCCAGCGCCTCCCAGGTTTCGGTGTCCGGATCGACTCCGGTGGGGTTGTGGCAGCAACCCTGGAGCAGTACGACGTCGTCTCGGCCGGCATCGCACAGGTCGCGCAGCATGCCCGCGGTGTCGGCCCGGGCGTGCCCGTCGATCCAGCGGTACGTACGCACCTTCAGGCCGGCGGCCTCCAGGATGGGGTGGTGGTTGACGTAGGCGGGGTCGCTGAGCCACACCGTGGTGCCCGGGCGGGTCCGGGAGATCAGATCCGCCAGCAGCCGCAGCGCGCCGCTGCCCGCGACGGTCTGGACCGCAATGGCCCGGTCGGCCGCGCCGCCGGAGCCCAGGACCAGCGACAGCATCGCGCGGTAGAAGGCGGTGTTTCCGGAGAGCCCCCGGTACTCCTTGGAGTCGGAGCGCTCCGCCAGGCGCATCTCGGCCTCGCGGACGGCGGCCATGACCGGCGCGCCGCCCGTGTGGTCGCGGTAGACGCCGAGGACGAGGTTCAGGCGTTCGGCCCGGTCATCGGCTTCGAACGCCGCGGTCAGGTCCCACAGCGGGTCCGCGGGCGGCGGGAGGAGGAGCTCAAGCATCTACGGGACCCTTGGAGTGTGGAGGGGTGTGCTGGTCGGCCTGGGGGCCGGCCATGGGGGACCGGGCCGATCGCGGCCGGGGGCGCCGGTTGGCGAGTACGACGCCCGCGGTGATGAGGGAGGGGTACGCCGATGAGCACGCTGAGCGTCGGGGACTCGTCGAGCAGGGGGACGGCGACGGGGCTGAGGCTCCCGATCACGGAGCTGCGTTCCGCACCGAGCCGGCGGATGGCGAACGCGTACAGCAGCCCGGCGCAGGGCAGACCCCGAGCCCTTGCACCAGCAGGAACAGCAGGATGTCGGATCCGGCGGCGGACGCCAGGCCGGTGGGGAGCACGCCGGTCAGGACCAGGAGGGCCACCACGGCGAAGGACGGCAGGCACAGCAGCCCGATCGATCCGACCGGGTCGAGCTCCACCTCCTTCAGGCCGACGGTGTAGAGGGCCCACAGCCCGCTGGCGACGAGGAGGACGCCGACGCCGACCAGTACGTCCGTGTCCAGCGGGACGACGTGGTGCCAGACGAGCGCGACCACGCCCACGGCGATCAGCGCGAGCCCGGCTGCCTGCGTCCCCCGGGGCGCGCCCCGGCCGACGACGACCATGAGCGCGCTGACGAAGAGCGGGACCTTTCCGGGGGTGAGCGAGCCGACGAACGCCGCCGAGGTCAGGGAGCCGCCGTACATCGCGGCGAGGAAGAACGGGACCCCCGCTCCACAGATGATCTTGGCGGCGGTGGCCGGGCGTACGGCGGCGATGCGCTGGCGACGCCACCACAACGCGGGCGCCTACGGCAGCGTCAAGCAGCCCAGGATCTACCCGGCTCCCGCGTGAGGCCGCCGGTTCACTGTTGCGCGGGGTCCGGCAGCGGCTGCTCCGACCAGATGATCTTCCCGTCGGGTGTGTAGCGGGTACCCCACCTGCGGCTGATCTGGGCCACCAGGAAGAGCCCACGGCCCCCCTCGTCCATGGTCGCGGCGTACCGCAGATGCGGTGAGGTGCTGCTGCCGTCGGATACCTCGCAGGTCAGAAGCTTGTCGTCGTTCAGCAGCCGGACGCGGACCGGTGCGCTGCCGTGCCGGATGGCGTTCGTGACGAGTTCGCTGAGTACGAGCTCCATACCGAAGGCGAGCTCGGACAAACCCCATCCCTCCAGCTTCTCCACGGCGCGGGCCCGCACGGCTGCGACGGCGCTCGGCTCGAAGGGCACCTCCCAGTCGGCGATGCGGTCCGCGCCGAGCGCCCGCGTCCGCGCGACCAGGACGGCCACGTCGTCGCGGGGGCGCACGGGCAGCAGCTCCTTCAGGATCGCCCGGCAGGTCTCGTGCGGCCCCCGGTCGGGGTGGGCGAGTGCCGAACGCAGCAACTCGAGCCCCTCGTCGATGTCCCGGCCCGGGTCCTCGATCAGGCCGTCGGTGTACAGCACCAGCTGCGAACCCTCGCTCAGGTCCAGCTCCGCCGACTCGAAGGGGAAACCGCCCAGCCCCAGCGGCGCGCCCGGGGGCAGGTCGGGAAGCTCCGTGGAGCCGTCCGGGCGCACCACGAACGGCGGCACGTGCCCCGCGCGGGCCACCGTGCACCGCTGGGTCACCGCGTCGTACACGGCGTACAGGCAGGTCGCTCCGAGCAGGCCACCGCCGTCGACACTGCCCTCCCTGCTCTGGTCGATGTACTGGACGAGGTCGTCGAGACGGGCCAGGAGCTCGTCGGGAGGCAGGTCCAGGGACGAGAAGTTGAGCACGGCCGTGCGCAGCTGGCCCATGGTGGCCGCGGCGTGCACCCCGTGACCGACGACGTCGCCCACGACCAGCGCGACCCGGCTGCCGGGGAGCGGGATCACGTCGAACCAGTCGCCGCCGACCCCGGAATGTGCCGGCAGGTAGTAGTGCGCCACCTCCACGGCGCTCTGCTCGGGCAGGTCGCGCGGCAGCAGGCTGTGCTGGAGCGCCACGGCCAGGGTGTGCTCGCGGGTGTAGCGGCGGGCGTTGTCGATGGTCACGCCGGCCCGGGCCACGAGCTCCTCGGCGAGCGAGAGGTCCTCTTCGTTGAAGGGTTCCGGTTTCCTTGAGCGCCAGAAGTTGGCCACGCCGAGTACGACGCCGCGGGCCTTGAGGGGGGCGGTGATCAGGGAGTGGATCCCGAAGTCGATGATCTCCTGAGCCCGCGGGGGGTCCTGGGCGTGCCAGCCGGGTGCGTCGGCGAGGGAGGAGACCACCTCGGCCCGCCCGCTGCTGAAGCCGCGTGCCTGCGGGGTGGAGGGCACGAAGTCGATCAGCCTGCCGCGCGGATAGAGCGGCGAGTCGTCGCGGATGCCGCTGGCCCCGGTACGGCGCAGCTCCGCATCCGCGGTGGGCTCGTCCCCGTGGAGCACGGGCTCGGCCAGGTCCACGGTCACGAAGTCCGCGAAACGCGGTACGGCGACGTCGGCGAGCTCCTGGGCGGTCCGTTCCACGTCGAGGGTGGTGCCGACGCCGACGCCGGCGTCGTACAGCAGCCTCAGTCGCCTGCGGGCCGCATCCGCCCGGGTGCTCAGGACGCGCATGTCGGTGGAGTCGCGGATGGTGACGGCCGCCCCCTCGGGTCCGCCGCCGGCCCGCGTCGGCCTCTGGTTGATCACCAGCAGCCGGTCCCCGGCCTCGAGCACCTCGTCGGTGGCCTCCCGGCCGGACAGCAGGAGGTCGGCCACGTGCCGGTCGAGGCCGGGCAGCTGCCGGATGAGTGCCCCTTCGGCATCGGGGGAAAGCCGCAGCAGCCGCTTCGCCTCGTCGTTCGCGAGCAGTAGCCTGCCCTCGCCGTCGGTGATCAGCACGCCCTCGCGGACGGCGTGCAGCACCGCGTCGTGGTGCTCGTACATCCGTGTCATCTCCAGCGGGCCGAGCCCGTGGGTCTGGCGCCGGAGCCGTCCGCTGATCAGTGCCGCGCCCGCGGTGGCCAGTGCGAGACCGGCCGCACTGACGCCGAGGATCACGGGGAGCTGCCGGTTGACCACACCGGCGACGTTCTTCACGGTGAGTCCGGCGGACACCAGTGCCACGACCCGGCCGTCGTCCGAGAAGACCGGCACCACGGCCTGGATCTCGTTGCCCAGCGGACCGGCCACGCTCTCCGTGTACACGCGGCCTGCGAGCGAGGGCGCGATCGTGCCGACGAACCGCTTGCCGATGCGGTCGGGGAGGGGGTGGGTGTACCGGATCCCCTCGGTGTCCATCACCACGATGAAGTCCACCCCGGCGGCCTTCCGCGTCGCCTCGGTGAGCGGCTGGAGCAGCGCGGAGGGATCGGGGGAACGAAGGGCCTCCTGCAGCCCGAGCGAGTGTGCGAACGTCTCGGCGACCGCCACGGACCGCGCGCGGGCCTCGCGATCGATGTCGTGGCGCGACTGGAGCACCAGGGCCAGCACAGCACCGGCGGCGAGCAGCACCACGACCGCCAGCTGGAGGACGAATACCTGCCTGGCGACGCTCCGCGGGCGATGTCTGTTCAGTGACCGCACCGACGCCCCCGGTACGGGTTGCAAGGACGGGTCACAAGTCCAGTTGTAGCACTGTCGACGGCCCGCGGTACCCCGGTCGCCGATCCCACGCCGCCGAAGAGCCGCCCGACCACCACAGTGGCGGTTCGTGGCCGCGGCCACGAACCGCTGCGAATGACACCCCCGCCGGCTGGCCCCAGTGCTCAGACCGAGCGGTACCTGAGTCGGTGGCGATCGTGCGGGCCGTGCTGCGCGTCAGCCGGTGAATCCCGGCACCACCAGACCTGATTCGTACGCGATCACCACCGCATGGGTCCGGTTCTGCGCACCGAGCTTGGTCAGCACGTTCCCGACGTGCGTCTTCACCGTCTCCAGGCTCACCATGAGCGACTGCGCGATCTCCGGGTTGGACAGGCCGGTGGCCATCAGCCTCAGCACTTCCTCCTCCCGCTCCGTCAGCGCCGCCTTCGGCAACGCCTCGGCGGAGCCCAGCGGGCGGGCGGCGACCATCCGGCGCAGGGCCGCCGGGAAGAGGATCGCCTCCCCCGCGGCCACCACGCGTACCGCCTCGGCGATCTGCCGGACCGGAAGCCGCTTGAGCACGAAGCCGCTGGCCCCCGCGCTGAGCGCCGCGGTGACGTAGCCGTCGTTCTCGAAGGTGGTGATCACCACGACCATCCCGTCCCTGGCCGCCTCGCTCGCAGCGGTTCACGACCAGCGCCGGGCACTGGAAGCCCAGATCAGCAGCCTGCTGGAGGCCCACATCTTCACCCGGTCCTGACCTCGATGCCGGGAGTCGGCGTCAGGACCGCCGCCGTCCAGCTGGTCACGGTCGGCGACGGGACCGGCTTTCCCAGTGCCGCCCACCTCGCCTCCTACGCCGGCCTCGCCCCGACGACGAAATCGTCGGGGACCTCGATCCACGGCGAACACGCGCCCAGAGGCGGAAACCGGCAGCTCAAACGCGCCATGTTCCTCTCCGCATTCGCCTGCATGAACGCCGACCCGGCATCACGCACCTGCTACGACCGGCAAAGAGCCCGCGGCAAAACCCACACACAGGCCCTCCTCAGGCTCGCCCGCCAACGCATCAGCGTCCTCTTCGCGGTGCTCCGCGACGGCACCTTCTACGGGTCAAGAACCTCCGGCGCCCGAGGGTCTATCACGAATTAGGTGTGGTTCGTCTGTTTGGCCTACGCCTTGTTTGTTGGGCTTTCTGGCCTATACCTGATTGGCGGTAAGGCGGCCGT
>NZ_JBHWVM010000146.1:0-10917 GCF_042736805.1 Streptomyces sp. NPDC060031 | reverse complement strand
CCCGCGAGGGGCGCCGGGCGGTCCGGTTTATGACCACATGCCCCACCTCCCGGACAACGAAGTGGATCCGGCGCCGCGCGGCAGGTAGACAGGCGCTGTACACCTGCGGGCACACGGCCCGCGGGCGGAGTGAAGGACAGACCACGTGCCGCGTATCGGACGACCCCGCAAGCTGGCCACCCTCGCGATGCTCGCGGCCTGCGGAGCCGCTCTCGGCGGATGCTCCTCCACCCCGGACGAGGCCGCGGACACGGCCACCGCCTCCTCGCCCGCCGTCTCGGTACCGGCTTCGCCGCCCGCCTCGGCCCCCGTCTCCGCGTCCGCGGCTCCGACGGACGCCGCGGCCCCTTCCACCGGGAGCACCACGGGCCCCCAGTCGGCCAAGAGCTGGCCGGACGTCACCGCCGTCATCCAGCAGTGGCGCAACCGGCCCCGCGGGGTCGGTGCGCCCGACGCGGAGGCGATCCACTCCAAGTCCACCGGCCTGCTCAACGACACCGAGAGCCGCTACGGGTCCGGCACCGGCTCCAAGTGCTGGCCGCAGCGCGCCACCTCGCTCACCTCGGCCTGCGCAGGCAATGCCGCCAAAGCCGCCGAGACCGCCAGGACCTCCCTGTCGTGGATCGCCCACGAGGACCCGGGCGCCTTCACCACCCTGCGCGGGCACGCCGACAAGGTGATCAAGGCCGCCGAGACCTACGCCTCCCGCTCCTGCGCGAACGCGCCCGCCGCGCCCGCCGACCGCGAAGCCTGCTGGGAGGCCGGCCACACCGTCGCCCAGGCCTACGACCGGCTGCGCGACGGCTTCAACGCCGCGCTCCAGGCCCGCTGACCGCCGATCAGTCCGCCGGGCGTACGGTACGCGGCCCCACGCACTCCACGCCGTACGCCCGGACCCGCTCGCGCAGTTCGCGGTCGGCGGTGACCACCACACAGCCGCGCTCCGCGAAGGCCGCCGCCAGCTCCACGATCCGGTCGTCGCCGCTCCCGGGCGCCGAGTCCACCCGTACGCCGGGCACCGACTCGACGCCCCGGGCGGCGCCTTCCACGACGAGGACGATCTCCTCGTCCCCTCCCCGGGCGGCCAGCAGGTCACGAAGCCGCTCCGCGGCCCCGCGCCGGTCCCGCCACCAGCCGTCCGGCACGGACCCGACGACGTTCGCACCGTCCACGATCAGCACATTCACGTCGCCAGTATGGGCCGGTCGGGCCCGGTCAGAAGTCGCCGTAGTTGACCTGCCAGGTCGCCAGGCCCATCCGGCGCCAGATGGCGACCACCCGGTCCCGGTCGTCCAGTGAGACCCGGACCGCGTACCGGTCGCGTACGTGGGCGTTGAACAGCTCGGCCTTCACGATGTCGTCGCGCCGCGTGTCCCCGGCGGGCCGCATCCACAGCTCGTCGTACGGGACGTCGTGCCGCAGCAGCCAGGCCTGCGTCTGCTGCCGGAACTCCTCGCTACGACCGGACAGCAGCACGATCGTGTCGCCGTGGGCGTGCCGGAAGGCGTTCAGGGCGTCGCGCACCGGGCTGTTCAGCGCGTCGATCTCGCAGCGCGAGAAGTCGTACGGGTTGCGGTCGCCGGTCAGTGCGAGCGTTCCGTCGATGTCGCACATCACCGCCGCGGGCAGCGCCGGGTCGGCCACGTACGGGGACACGTCCGGCTGCTCGTTCAGCCACTCCGCCGTGAGCCGCCAGCCGCCCTTGCGGGCCTTGGCGTGCTTGTCGGCGAGTATCCGGATGATCTCCTCGCCGACCTGGCGCTCGCGCCCGGCGTCACGGCGCAGGCACTCCTCCAGGGGCACGTCGGTGAAGTCGTGCACCACGAAAATGGCGCGCCCGGCGACGGCTGCCTTGAGCCGCTTGGGGATGTGCGAGGTCAGGTGCGTGTTGTCGACCACGACGTCGAAGCCGCCCTCGACGGCCGCGCGCACCGCCTCGTCCTGGATCTCCAGGACGGTCTGCTCGTGCCGGTAGGACCGGCCTCGCTCGGGGTCCGGCACGTCGAGCATGGCCCGCAGGTCGTCGAGGTTGACGCGGCGCATGCGGCCGGCGGCCTCGGCCTGCAGAGCGCGCGCGGCGGTCGTCTTCCCGGAGGCCGGCAACCCCGTCATGACGTGTACCACGGGGAGTACGGGGGTTACAGGGGCTTCGGACACGGGGTCAGTTCTCCTCATCGGTGGTGAAAGGGTCGGATGTTTCGGGTCGTACCTGCCGCCATACGAAGAGCTCGGTCGGCCGGTTGTCCAGGCGCTGGAACAGTGCGCCGCGGATCCGGGCGTCGGGCAGTTCCTTCGCGGCCCGCGCGAACGCGCCCCGGTCGCCGGCCAGGTGGGCGATCGCGGCGTACGCCTCGTCGATGGCGCGCTCGCGCCGCGCGGCCTCCTCCTCGAGCCGTTCGATGACCGAGCGGACCCAGGTGTCGAACTCGTCGGGCACCTGCTCCAGCAGCGCGTCGAGCGGCTTGCCGCCCGAGGCCTCGAGGTCGGCCACGGTGCAGTTCAGACCCTGGGCCAGCTGCTTGGCGGGCAGGCCGGCGAACCGCTGGATGCCGTGGCTGCGCCAGATGTCCCGTTCGGTGACGGCGGTGAGCACCCGGTGCAGGCGTACGTACTCGGACAGCTTGGCCTTCGCGCGCACGCCGGAGGCGAACCGCAGCACGAAGCCCTCGGCGTCGGTACCCGTGACGTTCCCGCCGTCGGGCAGGGTGTTGGACTCGGCCAGCGCGATCAGCTCGGCGATGGGCATGGCGGGCCACACGGTGACGACGGAGCCGACCCCCTGCCAGTGGGCCGCGGCCCCGGCGAGGGCGACTTCGGTGCCGTCGGCGCCGAAGGCGGCGAGCAGGACGAGGTCGCGGCGGTCGCCGTAGTCGACGACGATGCGGTTCTGCGGGTACAGGATCTCCGCGAGGTACGTGGTGCCGGGGACCAGGGCGGAGGTGTCGCGTCCGTCGAGGCGGCGCTGCGCCCAGGTGGCCTGCGCGCTGATGAAGGAGCCCTTGGAGGCGACGCGCCACCGGCCCGCGTAGTGGAACACCACGCCGAGGCTGCCGTCGACCTTGTCGTACACCTCGAACGGCTCGTCCGGCAGGGCGGGCGCGTAGGGCTGACCGGACTCGTGCTCGCCGACGTTGAAGAACTTCGGCAGGGGCAGGGCGACCACGGCTCCGGTGGTGTCGTCGGCGACGAGACCGCGGCAGCGGGTGGTGACGTCGTTCCAGACGCGCTCGTACTGGGCGGTCCGCGTGTACGTGTAGATGGACAGCGGCAGCTCGGGGTGCGACTTGCGGGTCACGTGTCCGGCGTCGATCGCCTCGGCCAGCGCGTGCGCGGGCATCAGGTCGTGCAGAGTCAGGCGGTCCTGGCTCATGGAATCCCTCCCGGTTTGAGATGCCTCATTCTCAACGGCGGGAGGGACCGTTCGAAACCGGATTACCGCTGGTCGGGACGGGAGGCGGCCAGCCGGTTGTCGGCGGCGGCGAGGGTGCGCCCGCCGGCGAGGACGCGTTCGACGGTGTCGTCACGCAGGCACTCGCGCAGGACGCCCCGGCCGGTCATTCCGGTCGCACCGAAGAGGATGACGTCCACACGGCCACACTGACCGGCGCCGGCGCCGCCGCCGGTCAGTGGGAGACGCAGAGCTCATTGCCCTCGGGGTCGGCGAGGGTGGTCCAGGCGAAGGGGCCCTGGCGGCCCTCGTGGAGGTGCTTGGCGCCCTTGGCGAGCAGCCGCTCGACGACCGCTCCGGGGTCGTCGTCCCCGGTACGGACGTCCAAGTGGAGGCGGTTCTTGACGGACTTGGGCTCCGGAACCAGCTGGAACAGGATGCGGGGCGCCCGCTCCAGGCCCTGCGGGTGGCGGATCGCGGCGCCGACCTTCCAGACCAGCACGCCGTGGTGGGTGGTGGTGTCGTCCTCGCTCGCATGGCCCGCGGCGATCAGGCCGCGGATGAACTCCTCGTCACTGGGCTCCACTTCCCAGCCGAGGGCCTCGGCCCACCAGTCGGCGAGGGGGTGCGGGTCGGCGGAGTCGATCGTCAGCTGGAAGGTGTAGGCCATGCGGGGACCCTACCCCCGCGACACCGCGCGCGCCCGTCCGCTCGGCCGTGGGGATGCGCTGCCCCGTGGTAGTACGGTCCGCATGACGTCCACCGCACGGCGCGGCCTGCTGCGGCCGCTCGCCGCGCGGCTCTTCCCGCCGGGGCCGGGCGGCGCGGCGCAGCCGTACGGGGTGCTGCCGCCGCTGCTGGTCGTGCTCACCTTCGTCAGCGGGCTGGTCGACGCCGTGAGTTATCTCGGACTCGACCACGTCTTCGTCGCCAACATGACGGGCAATGTCGTCTTCCTCGGCTTCGCGCTCGCCGGGGACCGCCAACTGTCCGTCACCGCCTCCCTCTTGGCGCTCGGCGCCTTCTCGTTGGGGGCGATGGCCGCCGGGCGGCTGCGCCGCGCGACGGAGGCGGCGCGCATGTTCGAGCCGCTGATGGCGGTGCAGGCCGTACTGGTCAGCGGCGCGCTCGCCCTGACGGCGGGCGGCGCCGGACGGCTGGCGGTCGTCGGTCTGCTCGCCCTCGGCATGGGTCTGCAGAACGCCGTGGTGCACCGGCTCGCCGTCCCCGACCTGACCACCACGGTCCTCACCCGGACGCTGACCGCTCTGGCCGCCGATCCGTGGGGGCCGGCCTCGGTACGCCGGATCGTGTCGGTCGGGGCCCTGCTGCTGGGGGCGCTGGCCGGCGGCCTGCTGACGTTGCGCCACGGTTCGCGCTGGGCCCTCGCGGCGGCGGTGGTCCTGCTGGCCTGGGTCGCGCTCACGGCGTACCGGGAGGGCGCCGCCCGTCGTGGCCGGCGCACCCGGCCACGACGAGGGCGGTGAAGGTCAGCAGCCACGCGGCGACGGCGATCCACAGCAGTGCCTCGCCCAGCGGCCGCAGCCAGCCGACTCCGGTGGGACCGGCGGCGGAGAGGCAGGCGGTGGCGGTCATGCCGATCGGGAAGACGGTGGCCCAGCGCCGGATGTCGTAGCCCGGGCGGGGCCACAGCACCTCGGCGCCGAGCAGGGCCGCGCACCACGCGAGGGCGAGGCCGAGCAGTACCAGGGTGGCGGTACGCAGCGCCGTGTGCGCCGTACCCGCCCATACGGGTGACGCGGCGAGCTTGGATCCGGCGAGGGCGCAGATGGACAGTGCCCCGCCCGCCACCCAGTGGTCTCCCCCGCCGGTCAGCACCTCGCGGAAGTCGAAGCGCACGAGGGCCTCGGCGTACAGCAGCAGCCCGAGGACGAAGGCGGCCAGTGCCGCCCCGGCCAGCCATTCGCGGCCGGTGGCGGTGGCCAGCACGGCCGCCAGGACAGCGAGTCCCTGGGTGGCCACGCAGACGAGGAAGACCGCGCCGGGCATCCGCCGCCGCCAGTGCCGCAGGACGCGGAGCAGCAGTCCGGGCCAGAGCGCGGCGGCGAGCACGAGCAGCGCGGCGGCGGCCGGCTGCCGGCCGGACAGGGAGAGCCGGGCGCCGAGCACGGTCGTGGCGGCGACGGCGGTGAGGGCGGCCGGGGTGTCGGCCTCGGCCCGGAACCTGCCGCGGTCGCGGATCAGCCGGTACCCGAAGTCGGCGGCGAGCAGGATCCACAGCGCCCCGGCGCCGGCCAGCGCCGCGAGCGAGAGCCCGTCGCGGCCGATCAGCTGCAGGCCCATCGAGATGATCCCGGCGGCCATGACGGCGGCGCCCGCGGCCGGGGGCAGCCCGGCCCACCAGCGGCCGACCGCCGAAGGCCGCTGGGGTCGCGGGTGACGAGGGGGGCGCGGGGCGGCGCCGGACGGCGGGGTCAGGGCACGTCGTCCGGGTCGCAGTTGTCCCGGGCCAGGCCGATCGTCCGCAGGGCGTACATGAGGCCGTCGCCGTCGCCGTCGCGGACGATGTGGACGGCTCCGTCCACGGCCAGCCGGGTCAGGGCCGCGGGCGCCGTGGTGGCCGTCGTACGCAGGACCACGCCGCTCGGGGGGTCAAGGGCGCGCACCCCGTGGAAGACGCCGAGCGCGCCGGGATCCGTGTCGAGGGCGCCGGGTACGGCCAGGACGGTGACGTCGGGGAGCAGGACCCGGGCGTGCGCGAGGGCGACGGCGGGCTCGGCGGCGTGGGAGATGACCCGGAAGTGCGGGTTGCTGTGGATCCGCGACCTCAGCCGCTCCAGTTCCTCGCCCTCCGGGACGCCGACCACCAGTACCGTCATCACAGTTCCCCATCCTGCGTCGGCCCGGCCTCCTCGGCGAGCGGGGCGCGGCGGATGCCTGGCGGTCGGTCCGGGCCGCCCTGGGCCTTCGGCGGCCGCTCGCCTAGGGTGGGCGGCCACGACAGTCGGCGGAGATGTCTGGAGGAGCCTCGACCCATGGGCGACACGAATGCGGAGCGCCGGCCCGCCGGCGAACTGGAGGCCGCGGTTCTCGCCGCCCTGTGGGCTGCCGACGCGCCCCTGACCCCGGTGCAGATGCAGGACGCCCTGGGCGGTTCCCTCGCCCGGACGACCGTGACGACGATCCTGACCCGGCTGTACGAGAAGCGCAGCGTCGACCGCATACGGTCGGGCCGCGGCTTCGCGTACCTGCCGACCGAGGACGCGTCCGGCCTCACCGCACGGCGGATGTACGCCGAGCTGGAGAAGACCGAGGACCGGGGCGCCGTACTGACCCGTTTCGTGTCGCGGCTGAGTGACGAGGACGAGCAGCTGCTGCGGGCCTTGCTGGAGGGGGACGCCCCGTGAGCTACATGGTGTGGCTGCCGCTGCTCGTGCCCTTCCTCGCCGGCCCCGCGGCCCGCCGGCTCGCCTCCCACCTCCCGCCCCGCCGGGCGGCCTGGCTGCTGGCCGGTTCCGCGGTCGGTCTCGCGGCGGGCAGCATCACCTCGCTCGCCCTGCTCGTCGTGCCCGGCGCCACGCACCTGCGCGTCGTCGCCGCCCTCGGGGAGCTGCTCACCCCGCTCTCCACGGGTTCCGCCGACGCGATGATCGCCGTGGCCGTCGTGGCCGCCACGGTCCTGGCCTGGCGCACCGCCGTGCTGGTGCGCGCGGTGCACGCGCGGCTGGCCCAGTTGCGCCGCTCCAGGCGGCTGGCGGCCCGCGCCGACGGGGAGCTCGTCGTGCTGCGGGACGACTGCCCCGACGCCTACGCGCTGCCCGGCCGGCCCGGCCGGATCGTGGTGACCACCGGGATGCTGCGCACCCTGGCACCCGACGAGCGGGCGGCCCTGCTCGCGCACGAGCGCGCCCACCTGCGCGAGCACCACCACGTCTTCGTGGCCGCGGTGGAGCTGGCCGCCCTGTGCCATCCCGCGCTGCACGCCCTGCGCGAGCCGCTGGCGTACGCGCTGGAGCGCTGCGCCGACGAGTCCGCCGCCGACGCGGTCGGCGACCGCCGCCTGACCGCCCGGGCGATCGGCAAGGCCGCCCTCGCCTCCCGTACGACGAGCCGCCCCGGCCTGGCCCTGGCCGCGACGACCGGACCGGTCCCCCGCCGGGTGGCTGCCCTGCTGCAGCAGCAGTCCGACGCGGCCCCGCCCCGGCCGCGGATCCGGCACCTGGTCACGGCCGCCTACCTGGCGTGCCTCGCGCTGTCGGCCGGCGCGACCGTGCACGCCGCGCACGATCTGCACGCGGGCATCGAGGCCGCACAGGGCGAGGGCCTGGCCGAGAGGTAGGGACCGCGACAGCGACCCCACGACCCCACCAGCGATCACGGCCACGGCCCATGGTGAACCCTTGACGCAACGTTGACCGGTTCGGTGGCGAGGGGCCCGCGCATGGTCAACTAGCTTCCCTGCCATGCCTCTACGACCCCCGCCCCTGCCTGTCCTGCCCTACCGCAAGCCGACCCGCGGGCGTGACTACTGGGAACTGGACGACGTACTGCCCGATCCGGAGGCCGTACGGGAGCGGCTGCTCGCCCGGGACGACTGGACCGAGGGCTACCCCCACAAGCCCGAGGCCTGGCCGGGCATGCGCTCGATGCCGGCGCTGGAGCCCGAGGAACTGGCGCAGGTGGAGCGGCTGGTGCGCAAGGCGACCGGCGCGCCGCGGATCTGGGCCCAACAGCCCACCGGCGGCGGCACCTTCAACCACAACTGCGTGCAGGTCGTCGGCGAGGGCGAGTGCGAGCCGCGGCCCCACACCGATTCCCGTACGCTCTGCCGCTACGCCGCGGTCCTCTACCTCAACCCCAAGGTGCCGAAGGACTGCGGGACCAGCTTCTACCGCCAGAGCCTGCCGGGCGGCTCCCTGGGCGGGAACCAGGTCGCCGCCCCGCACAACAACCTGGTCGACGCGCTGGGCACCCGCTTCGTGGCTCCGGATTCCTTCGTCGAGGACGTACGGGTCCCGCACCGGGCCAACCGGTTGCTGCTCTACTCCGCCAACCTGATCCACACCGCCACGGCGTACTGGGGCCACACCCTGGAGGACAAGCGGATGACGGCCGTCTTCTTCTGGATGGCCTGAGCGGAAAAGGCTCCGCGCTCCGGAACCCGCAGCGCCCGCCGTGCGACTCCTACCCCGTGCGGACGGCGGGCAACCGAGTGCGGAAGGGCGTGGGATGGGCGGGCTGGACATTCGGATGCGGGGGGTGGGCTGCCGCCACGGGCGGGTCGAGGCCGTCGCCGGTGTGGACCTGGAGGTCGCCGCGGGTGAGCGCGTCGCGCTGACCGGGACCAACGGTTCCGGCAAGACCACCCTGCTGCGCGCCGTGCTCGGTCTGCACCGGCAGGCGAGCGGCACGATCCTGGTCGGCGGCCGCGGGACCGGTTCGGCGGCCGACTGGGCCTGGCGGCGGCGCGCCTGCGCCTGGATTCCGCAGAAGCCCGCGGCCGGCCGGTTCCCGCTGCTCGGGGAAGAGCTCCTGGCGTCGGGAGCCGCGCCGGAACGGTCCGCCGAGGCCGCGGACCGGCTGGGGGTCGGCCGGCTGACCGGGCGCCCCCTGCACACGCTGTCCGGCGGCCAGTTGCAGCGGATGTACCTGGCCCGGGCGATCGGCTGCGTGGCCGCCGGAGCCGAGGTGCTGCTCGCCGACGAGCCCACCGCGGCACTCGACTTCGACGGTCAGGAGGAGGCCGCCGACGTACTGACCTCGCTGCCCGTGACCCTCGTCGTCGTCACCCACGACCGCGCGCTGGCCGAACGCTGCGACCGGGTACTGGAGATGGCCGCCGGCCGGCTGCGGGAGGTCCGGTGAACACCCTGGCCACCGCCGACGTGGGCGAGCTGCTGCGACTGCTTCCGGTACAACGGGCGGCCGCCGCGCTGCTGTTGGCGGCGATCGGACTGCCGGTGATCGGTGTGGTCATCGTCGGTCTCGACATCATGCCGGTGCGGTTCGCGATGATGCACGTCGCGCTGCTGGGCATCGCCGTCGGCCTGCTGACCGGTCTGGACCCGATGCTGTGCGCCCTGGTGGCCTGCGCCCTGGCCGGAGCGGGTGTGGCGCCGCTCGCCCGGACCCCGGACGGCCTCTCCGGCGCGATGGGTCTGCTGATGAGCCTGGCCATCGCCGCCGCGCTGCTGCTGCTCGCCGTGTCCGGGGTCAACGCCTCCGGTGCGTTCGCGCTGTTGTGGGGTTCGATCCTGTCGGTGGGCACCGCCGATCTGGTGGTGCTCGGGGCTCTCGCCGTCCTCGTACCGGCCCTGTTCTGGTGGCGGCGGCGCGAGGTGGCACTGCTGCTGTACGACCGGGAGCTCGCGCAGTGTTCGGGCGTACCGGTCCAGGCGCTGACGGCGGTGCTGCTGGTGCTCGTCGCGGTGGCCGTCGCCGGGGCGATCAAGCTGACCGGCGCCCTGCTGGTGGACGCGCTGACCCTGCTGCCGGCCCTGGCCGCACGCCGGCTCGGCACGTCGCTGCGGTCGATCACCGGGTGGGCCGTCGGCATCGGCGTGGCCGTGAACCTCGTCGGCTTCCTCACCGCTCTCTGGCTGGACTGGCCTCCCGGGCCCGTCCTGGTCCTCACCGCGGGGGCGGTCGTCCTCGTGGTCCATCTGCTCCCCGAACGGAGAATCAGCTCATGGCGCGTACCCGCGTCCGATTCGCATCCCTCCTCGCACTGAGCGCGGCCATGACCCTCGCCCTGGTCACAGGCTGCGGCAGCGACGGAGGTGACGGCGACGGCAAGGCCCCGGCGACAGCGGCGACGGCGGCGAAGGGCGGAAAGAAGCCGGTGGTCGTCGTCACCACCAGCTGGGAGGGCGCCTTCGCGAAGGCCGCCGGGGCCGAGGACGTCAAGGTGATCGTGCCCCAGTCCGTGCACCACGCGCCGGACTACGACCCCAAGCCCTCCGACCTCGCCGCCGTCGCCAAGGCCGACTTCGTGCTGTACGCGCCCTTCGAGCCCTACGCGGCGAAGATCAAGCAGGCGGCCGGGTCCAAGGCGGAGCTGGTCGAGGTGAACCTCGACAACGACCCCGACAAGGTCAAGGCCGAAGTGGCCCGGCTCGGCACGCTGTTCGGCACCGGCGAGGCCGCCGCGAGCTGGACGTCCTCCTTCGACACCGAGTACGCCAGGCTCTCGCAGGACGTGCGCGCCGGCTGGCCCGGCGGCCGCAGCCCGGCGGTCGTCAGCCAGGTCTTCACCGCCTGGTCCGCGAAGCTGGCCGGCGCCACCACGGTCGGTACGTACGGCCCCGAGGCGGTCACCCCGGCGCAGTTGGCCGAGCTGTCCGCTAAGAAGCCGGCGCTCGTCCTGGACAACGCCCACATGTCGACCGGGACCGTGCTGCCCGACTCGGGCGCCAAGCAGGTCGAGATCGTCAACTACCCGGACAAGGACCTCGACTTGCTGCCGGTCTACCGCAATGCGGCGGCCGGGCTGAAGAAGGCCATGGCCGGCTCCTGAAGGCGCCGTGACCTCGGCTCCCTGACGGCGGCGGGGCGATCCGTTCCCGGAT
>NZ_JBHWVM010000145.1:0-11279 GCF_042736805.1 Streptomyces sp. NPDC060031 | reverse complement strand
CAACCACCCGCAGCCGAAGATCCTCCTGCGCATCCGGCGACAGCCGGCGCATATCCCCACTCTCGATCACACCCGACCAACGACCAGGCAACCGAGGAGTTTCGGCTCAATAACTGCGCCGATCCTGGATAGAGGCCCACTGAGTCTTTTCCAACCTCACGTTGAGGCGTGGTGAAGGACGACGACGGCCTTCACTACGTCCGTGATCCGGCTTGAGGATGGCCATGGCGTGTTCGCCGAGGCAGCGGATCTCCCCGTGAGTGATCACATCACCTGCTTCGCTCCGGTCTGTCGCCTCATCATGCACGGAGCATGACCTCGCGGTACGCTGATGTCAGCTATCAGGTTGGGCATTGAGGGTCCGCCTGGTGCAAGTTGGGTGTGGCGTTGCCCCCAACCGGGTTGATGTTTCAGTACCTCGGTAAGTGAGGCAGATGCCGAGGCGAAGAGCGCATAGGAATCATCTCTCACGGATGAACTACGGGTCTGCGCCTCCGCATCGCGCGACAGCCATGATCCCACAGCGTCGGCAGCAAATCGCACAGCACCCAAGGTCTGGTCGACGGGCTTTCCGTTGAGGCAATTTCACTCACCCTTGGCGTGACGTCATCAATGACCGCGGCGAGGCCCCAATAGAATGTGAGGCTTGACATGGCGGACACACTTCCCAACCCAGCAAGCGACGACACGACCCGATTCGAATCTGCGCCCGACCCCGACGGCACTTTGATCCCCATACCTTCAGAGGCGCCGCAAGGGAAAATGATTCGAGATGATGCCCGGATCACGGTCACTGCACGTCAGGCGAACGGCTACTACGTGGAGATCTACAACGGTCCCCCCGATCCGCCGAGTGAAGTCAGCGAATTCTTCACCGATGTCCTTACCGAAGCCGGCCAGAAAGCGATCGAAGACGCGCTCCTTGATGGAGCGCCTGCGGTCCTGGGTTTCCTCGCTTCGGCTGCCGGGGTCTTGGCATCGGTACTCACAACCTCACCCTTGCTGAATGAACAATTTTTCAGAGGGGCTATGGATGATGGGACACAAGTCACGTATGTGGTGGTTACTCCACATGGCTAGTGAATGTGTGCGACAGGTCCGCCACCCTGAAGGAGACGGCCACAGCCCTCGCCCGTACCACCATGCAGAGGTAACGGCTTTGTCGTCGTTCCCCGCGCTGCGGAGCGTGAGCATCAGGGCCGACTTCCTGCAGCAGGATCTGTTGGACGTCGAGGTCGCTTTCAGAGGCTTCGGGTTCCGGAAGTAGCAACGGCCTACATCGAAGGTAGGCGTCTGCCATGAGGCGCCCGGCAAACGGCACCAGACGGCGACGAGGGCGCGACCGAGAGACAGGTGATGGTACGCACCGGTGCGGTCCAAAATGCGTCTCGATATAGAAACGGGCGGATTTGCCGCATCGGCGCTCGGCCGAGAAGGCCCGCATCATCCTGGCGTGTGCTGACGGCATGTCAAACGCGGTCGTGGCGCGGGTCGTTGGTGTCCAGGCCAAGACGGTGGGTAAGTGGCGTCGGGCTTTCGCCGCGGAGCGGATGGCTGGGCTTGAGGACGCTGGCTGGATCGGCCGGCCGAAGGCCGACCTGGTCCTGGACGATGCTGAGCGCCAGCAGCTGCAGCAGTGGGCGCGGCAGGCCAAGACCGCCCAGTTCCTCGCGTTGCGAGCCGAGATCGTGCTGCGCTGCGCGGAGGGCGGGACGAACCAGCAGGCCGCGGCCGACCTCGGCATCGACAGGTCGACCGTGGACCGCTGGCGGGCCCGGTTCATCGCGAAACGCCTCGATGGTCTGCAGGACGAGCCGCGCTCTGGCAGGCCGCCCTCGATCCTCCTCGACCGGGTCGAGGAGATCGTCGTGGCCACCCTGGAGTCGGTCCCGGGCCAGGACACGCACTGGTCACGGGCCTCGATGGCCCAGCGCACCGGCCTGTCGAAGTCGACGATCGGGCGGATCTGGAAGCGGTTTGACCTCAAGCCCCACCTGCAGGATTCCTTCAAGCTGTCCACCGATCCGCAGTTCGTCGCCAAGGTTGTCGACGTCGTCGGCCTGTACCACCACCCGCCTGAGAAGGCGGTCGTGCTCTGCGTGGACGAGAAGAGCCAGATCCAGGCGCTGGACCGGTCCCAGCCGGTGCTGCCGATGATGCCGGGCATGCCCGAACGCCGTACCCACGACTATCTGCGGCACGGCATCACCAGCCTGTTCGCCGCCTTCAACATCGCCGACGGCACCGTCATATCGGCACTGCACCGCCGCCACCGGGCGATCGAGTTGAAGAAGTTCCTGATCCGGATCGACAAGGCAGTGCCCGCCGGGCTCGACGTGCACCTCGTGTGCGACAACTACGCCACCCACAACACCGCCGAGATCAGGACGTGGCTCGGCAAGCACCCCCGCTTCCACGTCCACTTCACGCCCACCGGCTCCTCTTGGATGAACCAGGTGGAGCGGTGGTTCGGCCTGCTCACCGACAAGCTCATCCGCCGCGGCGTCCACACCTCAGTGAAGGCACTGCGTGGATCGACACCTGGAACGAGAACCCGCGGCCCTTCACCTGGACCAAGACAGCCGACGAGATCCTCAACTCCCTCGCCAACTACCTCACCAAAGTCGGAACCACCGACCAGAAAACAGAGCAGAACTAACCCTCAGGATTTCTGGCGCAGCACACTAGCGGTGGTAACGCGGTCCGGGGCGGCCAAGTGAGGCCCGAGTGGAGGCAGTCGCGGACGTACGGCCGGGGAACTCAACGACGGGGATGGATCACCGCTGCGGAGGAGCGCAACCTCGCCACGGGCCACACCGCCGTACAGACCTCTCCCTGCCGAATGCGGTCGAGGCCACCGTCGGAGGGCAGGTGTTCCACGTTCTATCCGGCACAACGGCCTCTGCGGCCAACCCTCATTCACGCCCCTAACCAGGAGTCCTTCGTCGCGTAGTGAAATAGATCGAGATGAATCTTCGCCAGTGCGGTGAAGGCTTCCCGCCAGTCCTGGCGAGCCAGTCGCTCCACGAGCCAGTCGAGCGTCTCCGGCAGCATCGCGGCGTACGACATTCCTGGGCCGCATCCCAACTTCCGTTCGGCGGCGGACATTCATTGGACGGTCCTCAACGTGGAGGGCCGTGGGGCAGGGCTTTCAGCCCGTCTGGGGATTTGACGCTTCGTAACGAAGCCCAATCGGCAACGCAGTTGTTAGGCGGCGCCGGATCGTCTGCTGTAGCGGCCGGACCGGGGAGCCGCGACCCGCGACCCTCATGTCAGCGTTGGAAGGGGCATGTGGCCGTCCAGATCGCCATCGCCGTGATTCCAAAGTAGGCTGAAATGTGGGAACGGCAGCTAACTGCCCATCTGACAGTGTCTCGTGATTATCCGGTGGCGAAGCCCGGCTAATGATCGACCACTCCTGCGTGCATGACCATGCACGGCTTCAGGGGGACAGAAGCACCATCACTTGGAGAACGGCCTGCAGCCAGCTTCTCCATGAGAAGGGATATCTGTGATGGCTATGGAAAACGAGCCTCATGTTCTCGCTGCCGATGTTCTCAGCGAGATCATTACGGACATCAAGGCCAGCAGGCCGACGACTTCCACCGGCGAATCCACCACTGGATTCGTCTTCTCCATGCAGGTCCCAGGATTCATGGTGAGTCCGAAGGACTACTCGCGTCCGTTTAGTCCGATCGGCGGCTCACCCGCCGGTCCGCCTCCCCCGCCGAGTTCCACCACGGCGCCGGCGCCGGCGGGCGAGCAGCAGAAGCGCGCCCAGGAAGCGGCATTCAAGACCTTCACCATGTTCGACGACATGCTGGTGGTGCGTGACGACGGCCGCACTGAGACGTATTCCGGCGGCGGACGGCATGTGTCGTTTGAGTACAAGCTCATCCTCGACTCGATGGAGGCCCTGCCTGTACCGGAGCGACCTGCGGATCAGCAGGCCAGGATCGATGCCGCGCAGGCGGTGCTGTACACAGGCCCTGAAATGTTTCCGACCCCGCTGTACCAGAGGTACCTCGATAATCAGGAGACCTGGGCGAAGAGGAGAGGCGAGTTCGCCACGGAGCAGGCGCGCCTGCTGAAAGATCCCGACTTGGCCGATCAGGCGTCCATCCTGCTGGAACCCTTCGGCGTCAGGGCCGACCAGGCCCGTGAACGGTTCCTTACCCAGGGCGCCGAGAAAGTCGAAGAGGCACTGGCCACCTACCTGTCGGTCGGCATTCCCCTCGGGCAGGGCGCCATCAAGCTGGCACGGAAGCGTTTCGACGACTGGACGGTGAGACTGCTGGGCGCCGTCGGCACGATGCCGTACACCTTCGTCCTGCCCAGCGAATGGGCGCAGATCGAGTCCGAGGACATCGGCTGGACCAGGATCGAGCGGGCCAGCGGCGAGACACAGCACCACTTCGAGCAACACGGCACGAACCTCGCGACGGGCGACTGGGCCGGCGGTTCGAGCAACAGCAGCGGCAGCGCCGGGATCAGCGTTTTCGGTTTCGGCTTCGGTGGCACGTACGCGGAGAGCAAGAGTCACTCCACGAGCAGCTTCTCCGACACCGCGAGCGACGGAACCGTGCTGACGAACGAGGCCAAGGATCTGTCGATCGAGATGGAGTACGGTCTGTGCAAGATCGCCCGACCGTGGCTGGTCACCGACATCTTCCACCTGCCCGGTTGGTTCCTCCGTGGCGCAAAAAAGGGTGTCATCAGCACCGGGCAGCTGTCCGACCAGGTCGGTGACACGGAGCACAAGATCCCGATGATTCCGACACACTTCCTGGTGGTCAGGAACGTGAAGATCAGGGCGCGCAGCTGGGGTGACACGCAGAGCACTCTCGACTCGTACTGGTCCAAGCATGGTCGTTCCGACAGCAGCTTCGGCAGCAGCATCAGCGGCGACGTCAGCATCCCGATTTGGGGACCGTTGAGTCTGACCGGCGGGTTCTCCCACTCGAACTCCGAGTACAAGGGTGACTTCAAGGACGAGGGCGGCAAGGACTGCCGCAACGACTTCGGTACGCACTTCGAGGACGACGCCCTAATCATCAGCGGTGCCCAGATCGTCGGCCTGCTGGGCGAGATCGTGCCGTTCTGCCCGGCCGAGGACGACCCGGCCCTCGGCAACGGCTGAAAGGGGCGCGGACGCCATGTCGGTCACGCTTGACCAGCTCAGCGCCGCCGTGCACAGCTTCTTCACGCGGAAGCTGAGCGGTGCGGTGGGGGACGCTCCCGGCAATGTCCTGCTGGTCCTCGACGGGTTCGGCAGCCCGCTCCCGCCGGGCGAGTTCGGCGTCGGCGCGACCGACAGCCAGCAGCAACTCCTCGCCCATCAGCGGGCCGCCCAGCTCGCGGAGCAGCTGCCGGCCGCGAACGGGCTCGGCAACGGCTGGTATCTGCCGCGGGCCGGCAGCCGGCTGTCGTTTTGGTACAAGGCGCTTCTTTCCGGCAGCGTCTGCGCCTCCGCCGCCGAGCAGGCGGTCACGGCCTTCGAGGCACGTAAGGCGAGCGCGGTCAAACGGCTGGAGCAGAACCAACTCCTGGAGATCGCGGGCACGACCGGCGCGGGCGGCACTGTGAACCCGACGGGGGTGAGCGACGCCTACTTCGCGACCGGCATGTCTCCGACGGGCTGGTTCCTGCCCGGCGCCGAGTCCTGGGAGACGCACCGCATCGACGGGACCCAGCCGGTGCCCCCGGCGCCGAGTCCGGTGCCGGTGCCGTCGTTCGACGCGCAGGTCCTGGTGGTCAGGCCGGAGAGTCCTCCTGGCTTCACCCCCGGCGAGCTGGTGCTCTTTCGGGACGTCGGCGAGGCCGTTTCCGAGGGCGATATGTTCGCCAACCAGCACTTCGTCCCTGATGAGTCTCCCGGCGACGTCATCAGCACGACCATCCTCTCACCCGCCACCGGCACGGTGCTCCGCGCCAGTGCCGACAGCCTGGAGGCAGGGGATGAAATCGCCAGCATCGGCGTACGCCGGGCCCCCGTGGTCGCCGCGGAGCGCAACGCCGTGCTGATGCCCGCTCTTGACAAGCCCGGGTCCATCGCCAGAGTGCGCGAGTGGCGCAAGGCGGTGGGTGATGAGGTCACGGTGGGCGAACCGCTCGTAGATGTGCAGTTCACCCACCAAGGCCTCGTCACCATCGAAGATGAGTTCGACTTCTCGGTAGTGTCGCCCGTGGCGGGCACGCTGCTCGCCATCGACCGGCAGGTGGGGGATTCGGTCGACGCCGAGCTGCAGCTCGCGGTGGTCGGTACGGCACCCCGCGCCCCGGAGGGATTCACCGTCGAGTTCGAGTACACAATCGTGTCGTTCGGACGCCCCTGGTGGGACGAGGTATTCCTGGCGGCCGAGAACTGGATGGTGCCCGGCTTCCGCCGCGGCGGGATAGCCAGCGGCAGCGTGCCGCAGGTCGCGGCCTCCGCGATCACGCTGATCACGACCGGCATGGTGGTGGTCCGCAACTTGCGGATCACGTCCCACTGGGACGACGACGAGCGGGATCAGCTGGCTAGCGGGGCGCTCAACCTTGGGCCTTTCAGTCTGGACGGGGCGGACGTGGACGGCGAGACGCTGTCTCGGCCGGGTGCCCAGGCGATGGGATGGATCTGCCAAGTCCCGCCGGTCCTTCCCCCCACCGGCGATCCGGGCCTGCCGCCTGCCTGAAGCCGCGAGACGGTAATCACCGTTTCATCAGGGCCGCTTCGCGATCCGCGCCACGCCCACCCGTGGCTGGGCCTGCCGCAGCTCCTCACCCCAGCTGCAGAAGCCGCTACACCTCCTCCGGTTGCTCGCGCACCAGCAGATTGCCGGCCCACGCCGCCTGGGCCGTCCTGCTCGGTCACCGTCACCGTCTGAGCGGACACCGCGAGGACCGCCCGCACCTGCCCGGCGAACCGGACCCGTTCGCCCACCCCGATCGAGGCCGGCCGCGACAGCTTGCGCATCTCGCTCCTCCCGCTGCGTATGCCGGGTCAGGACCCCAGAACGTGACCGTCCCGGACTTCCTGTCCTCGCCCGCCCGCGGCCCCGTAGACCGCGTGCACCATGGTGGCGCTGTTCAGCAGGCCCGCACTCAGATCCGCCCGCAGCGCCCCAGACCACAGCAGATGGAACAGCACCGGCAGAACCCGCAGCAGATCCCCAGACTCCTCCGCCATCGAAGGCGGCGGCGCCGACGACGGCGCCCTGCCCGCGACCTAGGTTCCGGTAGAAGGCCCGTAGCGCAGCGGGCCCGCCCCGCTTCGCGGCTTCCTTGTTCAGCTCCGTGAGCCCTTTTCAAGCTGGCGGTGCTGACCGCGAGTTGGGCTGTCCTGCACAACGATGAAGCTCCTGGTAGGCGGGTTCTCGACCAAGATCACCCATGTCCGCCAGGAGCTTCGCTTGCTTGTCTACCCATCCTCGATTGATCTGTCCAGCCGCACCTTGCGGTTCCTGACCGGGCAACTGACAGCCCGGCGGCAGGAGATCGGAACGCGATGGCGGCGCCTTCCTGCCGGACGTCAGGCCCTGCTCGCCCTGGCCCACCTGCGGTGCGGTGACACTTACGCCATACTCGCCACGGGGTTCGGCATCGGGATCGCGACCGCGTACCGCTACATACGTGAAGCCGTCGAGGCCCTGGCGGCCCTCGCCCCGTCCCTGGCCGAGGCGATGACGACGATCCGGGCGAAGGCGTTCGTCATCCTCGACGGCACCTTGCTGCCGATCGACCGCATCGCCGCCGACGCCCCGTACTACTCGGGGAAGCATAAACGCCACGGCATGAACGTCCAGGTCCTCGCCGATCCCTTCGGACGGCTGCTCTGGGCCTCGCCGGCTCTGCCCGGCTCGACTCACGACCTGACCGCCGCGCGACGGCACGGAATCATCGAAACCCTCGCCGATGCGGGGCTCAAATGCTGGGCGGACAAGGCGTATCAAGGCGCCGGCGGATCCGTCCGGGTTCCGTTTCGGGGCCGCCGCCTCAAGCGATGGAAGCGTCGCCACAACACCACCCACGCCAAATTCCGCTGCCTCGGCGAGCGGGCCATGGCCACCATCAAGGGCTGGCGCCTCCTGCGGAAGCTCCGCTGCAGCACCAACCGAATCACCGACGTGGTGAAGGCCGTCCTCGTCCTTCACCACGCATCAGCGTGAGGTTGGAAAAGGCTCACTGGCTCCCCGAAACAGGCGAATAACTGCCGTCACCGGATGCCGCTGACTGCCAGCCATTGCCTTCCCCAAGCCCCGTCGCAGTTCGTAAGCCGTGGAGGCTGGCGGGGGTGAGCGTGACGCCGAAGAACAGCGGGCGCGTGGACGCCCCCCACTGCCTGCACTCCAGCCCCAGCGCACGAGCTGCTACACCCGGCGGCACCTCCAGCACGGCAGCGACGCGGTCCACCCAGGAGGCGAACCCCTCACCTCGCACCGGGCAGGGCACCGCCGGCAGGCGACGGACACGGGACACGGCCACGAGCCGCCGGCCGGACACGGGGCAGTGGTGGCACGACTCGGCCATGGACCGGCGGCCTCGCACTCCGCCCAGGCAAGCAGGCAGGGCTGTCCGGACGGGCAGACAACGAGCGTCGCCGCGGAACAGAAGCGGAGCTCCCATCCCAGGATCGAGACTCAGGTGAAGGGTGCATGCGCGCGAAGATGCCAGCCACCACGCCGCCGAACGGCTACCCAGGTCCGCGAGGTCCACCGATCGGCTGCACCCGCGGCAACATCCGTCCGAGCGCTCGTGCAACCACTCGACACAGCACGCCCGATCGGACGATTTCCGCCATGCGGCCCTACTGAACAGATGCCTGCGCACTTGGCCTTTTGGCAGCGCGGCTGAACTTTCGACTGTCGCTGAACAGTTCGCCTGACAGCGGTGCCAGCATCACTCGGAAACGGCCCGCAACAACGTAGGCAGGCCAGAACGTCCAGATATTTACCTTATGACGCTGAACGGTTCACCGCGCTGCTGAACTACATGCTGAACTCTTTACTGCGCTGCTGAACTCTTTCGTGCTGTTCAACACTCGCCGCCGACTTTGTTGATGGAGCAATGCTCATGACTTGTGGATCGGCCTCGGATTGGACGCGAAGGGCGTACCTTCCCGAGTGATCGACTTCTGGTCATCGAGTAGGCCGACGTTGCACCGTCGGTCGGGAAGGCACGCCCGTGCTGAGCGTAGTGAATACCGATGGAACGACCGAGACCGGCTCCCTGATCGACGACATCGTCCGCGAGGGCGGGAGGCGGATGCCGGCCGCCGCACTGGAAGCTGAAGTCAACGCCTATATAGCCGAGTTGGCCGATCAGCGGGATGGGCACGGGCGCCGTCTGGTGGTCCGCAACGGCTATCACCAGGCGCGAAACGTCACGACCGCGGCCGGGGCGCTCGAGGTGAAGGCCCCGCGGGTCAACGACAAGCGCGTCGACGAGGCCACCGGCGAGCGCAAGCGGTTCTCCTCGGCGATCCTGCCGCCGTGGTGCCGCAAGTCCCCGAAGATCAGCGAGGTGCTGCCCCTGCTCTATCTGCACGGCCTGTCCTCTGGCGACTTCGTGCCCGCTCGGGAGCAGTTCCTCGGCTCGACGGCCGGCCTCTCACCGGCGACGGTCACCCGCCTCACCCAGCAATGGCAGGCCGACCACGCGGCGTTCGGCGAGCGCGATCTGTCCACCAGCGACTACGTCTACGTCTGGGCCGACGGCATCCACCTGCGCGTACGCCTGCGCGAGGCGAAGTCGTGCGTACTCGTGCTGATGGGCGTGCGCGCGGACGGCACCAAAGAGCTGATCGCCATGAACGACGGCTACCGCGAATCCGCCGACTCGTGGGCCGACCTGCTGCGGGACTGTGCACGCCGGGGCATGCGCGCTCCTGTCCTCGCGATCGGGGACGGCGCACTCGGGTTCTGGAAAGCCCTGGCTGAGGTGTTCCCCGAAACCCGGCATCAGAGGTGCTGGGTTCACAAGGTCGCCAACGTCGCGAACGCCTTGCCGCAGTCCGCCCAGCCCGGCGCGAAGAAGGCCCTACAGGAGATCTACAACGCCGAGGACCGCGACCGTGCGCTCAAGGCCGTCTCCGGGTTCGCCAAGACCTACGGTGCGAAGTTCCCCAAGGCCGTCAAGAAGATCACCGACGACGTCGACGAGCTGCTGGCGTTCTACGACTTCCCCGCCGAGCACTGGATCCACCTGCGGACAACCAACCCGATCGAGTCGACTTTCGCCACGGTCCGTCTGCGGACCAAGGTCACCCGGGGTGCCGGCAGTCCGGCCGCCGCCTTGGCCATGGTCTTCAAGCTCGTCGAGTCCGCACAGCAGCGGTGGCGAGCCGTGAACGCACCCCACCTGGTCGCCCTCGTCCGCGCCGGAGCCCGCTTCGAACGCGGCCTCCTGGTCGAGCGGCCGGAGGCGGCGGCGTGATGCACGAAAGGCGCCGGCAGGGGCGGCCATCGTCGCGAAACAACCGCGGCTACGTTCTACTCAAGGTGGACACCGTCGAGGACGACGCCTGGATGTCGCAGCCAGATGCCGCCCGCCACCTGGGCGTCACACTCATCCGGGTCGGGATGCTCATCGCCAACCGCCGTCTGATACCGGCAGAGAACCCGGCTGGCCAGGCTGGAGTCACAACCGCCAGCGTGCTGGCCGAGGAAACCTGGCGAGCGAACGCGACAAAGCGAGCGAAGCTCACCCGCCTCCTGAAGGACACCATCAACTGGTTCTGATCACTGATCCACAAGTCTTGACGATAGCTCTGTTGATGATGGACTCGAGGGTCTTGCTCCCCAGCAGGTCATCAACGTGCTCGAGCAGGCATTCCAGCGAGTTGCGAACGCTGGCACACGGGTGGACAGCGGGGACGGTTGACAGCGGCCGGTAGATACGGTTCTGATCCACTTCTTGTGGGTTGGTTGCGGAGGGTGACGCTCTTCAGTCCGCGAGGAGTATCTGCAGGCGGAGGAGATCGAATCCGGCACGGCCGTACCCGTCCCTCTTGATTCGCTTCACCCGATTTACGTTGCCCTCGACCTTGCCGGAGTTCCATTCCAGGGTGAGACCGGCGGTGACGGCGTCGAAGTCCTGGCGGAGGCCGCGGGCCCGACTCTGCAGCGGCTTCATCCCGGTGGCTTCGGCGATGGCGAGCCATTTCTCCAGGTCGCTGCCGCGGCGCTCGGTCATCATCGTGGCGAGGGAGCGGACGCATGCAGCGACGGTGTCCAGTTCGGGACTGCGCGACAGGAGCTTCTTGAGCTTGAGCGTGCTGCTCTCGTCCAGGTTGTCCGGGT
>NZ_JBHWVM010000144.1:0-11620 GCF_042736805.1 Streptomyces sp. NPDC060031 | reverse complement strand
GTTCCCGGATCGCCCCGCCGCCGCGTCACTACACGGTCACCGCCACGCGGCCGAGGCGCTCGCGCAGGGCCGTGCGGTCGGGCTTGCCGGCCGGGGTCAGCGGGATCCGGTCCACCAGCAGCAGGCGCTCGGGGTGCTTGCGCCGCTCCAGGCCGCGCCGCCCGAGGTGTTCGCCGAGCGAGACGAGGGTGGGGGCCCCGGCGCCGCGCGGTACGACACAGGCCGCGAGCCGCTCCCCCATCACCTCGTCGGGTACTCCGACGCACACCACGTCGCGCACGCCGGGGTGGGAGGCGAGTTCCCGTTCCACCTCGGCGGGGCTGATGTTGGCGCCGCCGCGGATGACGATGTCCTTGAGGCGGCCGACGACGTGCAGGAGGCCGGCCCGGTCGATCCTGCCGAGGTCGCCGGTGCGGACCCAGCCGTCGGCGGTGCGGTAGCGGGCGTCCAGCTCCCGGGAGCCGACGTAGCACATGGGGGTCATGGGACCGCGCGCGGTGATCTCGCCGATCTCGCCGTCCGGGAGCGGCCGTCCCGTCTCGGTGTCGGTGATGCGGATGTCGGCGACGCGCGGGTCGGGGCGCCCGGCGACGATGCCCGCGCCGTCGGGGCCGCCCTCCTCCGCCTCCGGCGTGGAACGTCCGAGCCCGGTGTGGCAGTTGACTCCGTCGGCCGAGCCGTACAGGTTGACGACCGGGCAGCGGAAGGCGCGGGCCGCCTGCTCGGCGGTGGTCTCGTCGAGGGCGGAGCCGCCGAGGACCAGGGCGGTGGGGGCGGGCAGTTCACCGTACTGCGGCGGGTCCTGGCGGCCGGGATCCTCCAGGAGGTCGAGCATCATGCGCACCATCGTGGGGACGCCCAGGACATGCGTGGGGGCGTGCTCCCGGATCGCCGCGAGGGCGGCCTGCGGGGTGAAGTGCTCCAGGAGGACGAGGGTCCCGCCGTGCCGGGCGAGGGTGACGGCGGTGCCGCTGGAGCCGAAGGCCGAGCCGAGCGGTACGAGGAACAGCGCGCGCGGCGGGGTCCCGTCCGGCATGAGCGAGGCGAGGAAGTTGCCGCGGCCGCCGGCGAGCGCGTTGTGGGAGTACGCGATCATCTTCGGCTCCGCCTCCGAGCCGGAGGACACCAGGATGCGGGCGGCACTGTCGGGGTCGGGGCGGGCCGGTACGAAGGCGGCCGGGTCGGAGCGCAGCAGCCCCGACAGCGGAATCGTTCCTTCTGGTGCGGTACCCGGTCCGGCGGCGATGACGTGGCGCAGCGCGGGCAGACTCGCGGCCAGCGTGCGCAGGTCGGCGGCGTGCCGGTTCCCCCGGTGTCCGACTGACGCGATGACGGCGACGGCCTCGGCTCTGCGCAGCAGGGACTCGGCCTCCAGACTGCCCCGGCCGACGGGGAACGGCAGCGCCACCGCGCCGATCGCGGCCAGGGCCAGGTCGGCCATGACGGCCGCGCGCCCGTTGGGGAGTTGTACGCCGACCACGTCCCCCGCCCGTATGCCGAGCTCCGCGAGCCCGGTGGCCAGACGGCGCACCTTGCGGTCCAGGGCCGTGTAGCAGAGCGCCCCCTTGGAATCGAGGACGGCGGTGCGGTGCAGATCGGAGATCTGGCGGGCCCGGAAGAGGCTGTAGAGGTCGAGATCGGGGCAGGTGCCGTCGGCCGCCCAGGAGCGGCGCAGGCCCGTGGGCATCAGGTCGTGCAGGGCGACGGTCATGTGAAGCTCCAGGGGTCGGGAACGGCGGGGGCACCGTGCGCGTCCCGGCTGATCGAGCCGGTGAAGCGCGGGTCGTGGTGCAGTTCGGCCGGATCGGCGGTGACGCGGGTGGCGGCGAGCCCGTGGGCGCGCAACCGCGCGATCGCCTCGCCGGTGGTCAGGGCGCTCAGGTCATGGGCGGCCGCGGCCGCGGCGCAGGCGTCGGCCGGGGCCACCCGGCCGTCGGCGGTGCGCAGCGGTCTGCGGAAGCCGGCCGGGCGACGCGGGTCCCGCCCCTCCCGCACCCGCCGCAGGGCGGGGGCGATCAGCACGTCGGAGGCGCCGAGCAGGGAGGAGTCGACGCGGAGGCCCTGCCCGGTGCGCTCGCGCGTCAGCAGCCCGGCGAGCACGGCCTCGGCGCCGAGCAGCCCGCCCAGGACGTCGAGGAGGGTCATCAGGGAGGGCGCCGGCGCCTCGTCCCGGGGGCGGACGGCTTCGCCGACGCCGGTACGGGCCTGGACCATGAAGTCCGTGCCCATCGGGGTGTCGGCGAGCCGGCCGGTCGCTCCGGGACCCCAGCCGCCGGTGTACGCGTAGACGAGCGCCGGGTTCGCGGCGGCCAGGTCGGCGTGGTCCAGGCCCAGTTCGGCTGCCTTGCCGGGGGCCCAGTTGTGCAGGAACACATCGGCCCCGGTGGCCATGTCGAGCAGTCGGCGCCGGTCGCCGGGTGACTTTATGTCGACTTCCACGGCCCGCTTGCCCCGGTTCAGCGCGAGCCAGCGGGCGGAGAGGCCCGAGCAGGCGGGGGGCATGCCGCGCAGCGGGTCGCCGCCCGGCGGCTCGATGCGGATCACGTCGGCGCCGAGCAGGCCCAGCAGGTGCGCGGCCAGGGGTGCCTGGATACGGCGTCCGGCCTCCAGCACGGTCAGTCCCGCCAGGGGCTTCGCGGGGGTGGGCGCCGCCTTCGGGACGCGGTGGCCTGTGCCGGCGGTGCGCGGTCCCGCGGTCCCCGGTCCCGCGGTCCCCGGCCCGTACGGGGTCACGGACCAGGGGGCGGCTCCGTCGTGCTCGGCGGCGCGCTCGGCCAGGCTGCGCAGCCGGCACACCTCGGCGCCGGACCGGGCCGCGGCCTGCCGCAGGCGCTGCCAGGGGTGGGCCCGCGCGATGGCGTGCAGTACCGGCGGGAAGGGGGCGCAGGCGGTGGCGTAGCGGAACTGGAACGGCCGCCACCCGGCCCGTATCGCGTCGGCGGGGGCGTCCAGGGCCCGCCAGAAGGCGGCCCATGCCCCCGGGTCCAGCGTTTCGAGCTCGAAGAGCGTGCCGTCGGCCGAGGTGAACGGCGGTCCCCCGGGGGCGATGTCGGCCGCTTCACCCTCGTCGGCCCCGGACGCGGCGAGGTACTGCGAGACCGCCAGCAGGCCGGCCCGGTCCGCGCTCGTCTCCACCCGGGAAGCCGCTGCCCCGCCCCTGGCCTGGCCGAGCAGTCCCGCGAGGAGCCCTTGCGTGGCGAGCACGGCCGCCGCGGTGGCGGCGTAGTCGGCGGCGAGGCCGCGCGGTTCGCCGTCCCGGCGCCCGTGGACCGCCATGATGCCGGTGGCGGCCTGCGCGGTGGCCTCGTCGGTGATGCCGCTCGCCGGGTCCGCCGACCAGCTCAGGCGCGCTTCCTGGTGGCCGAGGCCGACGCCGCTCCCGGTCAGGGTGATCCGCGCGGTGTGCGTGTCCGGGGGTGCCTGCGGGCGTGCGGGCGCGGGGCCGGCCCCCAGGAGTGCGAGGTGCCCGGTGACGAGGCCGGTCAGTGCGGGCGGGCCCGAGGCCGCCACCCGCAGCCCGTCGAGCGGCCGGACGGTCGGCGCGGTGACTGGTGACGCCATGCCTCTCCTCTTCTCCTTGCGGATCTTCTGCTGCGGGTCTTCCGCTGCGGGTCTTCTTGCTGCGGGTCTTCTTGCTGCGGAACGCGGGAACCAGGTCCGGTGCGCACCCGACCAGCTCCACGGGCAGACAGTCGGACTGCTGTTCCCACGGGTTCCCGGCGGAGTGGAGGAAAGTGGTGGAGGAGCACGGCGACACGCAGCAACTGCGGTGCCGGGTCGGAGAGTTCGTACGGAGTCGGGTGATGCCGTACGAGCCGGTGCTCGACGCCGGCGGGCCCGCCGCCGCGGCCGCCCTGCGGGAGTTGCGCGACCGGGCGCGGCAGGAGGGCCTGTGGGCCCTGCCGCTCCCCGTCGAACAGGGCGGCCAGGGCGTCCCGTTGGCCGCGTACGCCGAACTCGCCGAGGCCGAGGGCGCGAGCGACCACGGGCCCGCCGCCCTGGGCTCCGCACCGCTGCTCGACGTCACGATGCTGGAGCGACACGGCTCCGACCGGGTCCGCGACCTGTACCCGAAGCGGCTGACCTCGGGCGGGCTCCGCGCCTGCTACGCGATGACCGAACCGGACACGCCCGGCACCGATCCCTCCCTCACCGCCACGCGCGCCGAGGAACAGGCCGACGGGAGCTGGACCGTGAGCGGCCGCAAGTGGTTCGTGTCCGGCGCCGCCGAAGCCGATCTGGTCACGGTGCTGGTCCGCACCGACGGCGAGCCGGGCGACCGCGAAGGGCTCTCGCTGCTGGTGGTTCCCACCGGCTCCGCCGGCTTCCGGGTGGTGCGCGAGCTGCCGGTCTTCGGCGCGTCCGGCCAGTGGGAGATCGGGTTCGACCGGGTCCGGGTGCCCGCCGACCACCTCCTCGGCGAGCGCGGCCGGGCCCTGTCGATCGCCGGGGAGCGACTCCAGTTGGGCCGCACCCTGCGCTGCCTGCGCTGGCTCGGCCAGGCCCAGCGCGCCTTCGACCTGTTGGTCGCGCGCGCCAACTCCCGTAGCGGGTCGCGTGGTTCGCTGGGCGGGCACCAGCTCGTCCAGCAGCACGTCTTCGAATCGCTGCTCGCGCTGCGCACCACCCGCCCGCTGGTGCACGAGGCGGCCGCCAGGATCGGCGCCGGGCTCGACGCGCACGTCGAGGTGGGCCTGGCCAAGGTGGCCGCGGCCCGCATGCTCCAGCGGGTGGCGGATGCGGCGATCCAGGTCCACGGCGCGGCCGGGCTCGGGCCCGACACCCCGCTCCCCGCGCTGTTTCGCACGGGCCGCGCCGCCCGCATCCTCGACGGGCCGGACGAGCTGCACATCACCTCGGTGGCCCGCCGGGTGCTGCGCGGCCACGCATCCGAGACGGCCTAAGACACCGGGTTCTCGACCAGCGTGACCCGATTGCCATCGGGATCGTGGACGGCGGCGAACCGCGAGATGCGGCCCCCGGTCTGAACCGGCCCGGCCGTGATACCGCGGGCGGCGAGGTCCGCCAGCGCCCGGTCCAGGTCGTCCACCTGCAGGTTGATCAGCGTCGAACCGGCGTGCTCGGGGTCCTGGAAGACCTGGAGCCAGCCGTTGGGGGTGAGGTGCCAGTCCGCCAGCCCCGGCATCGGCTGCCTGTCGGCCGGCCTGGCCAGCAGCCGCTCGTACCAGGCCACCGACTGCTCGATGTCACGCACCGGGGCGACCGCGAGCACGCGTGTGATGAGCACGATGAGGTCCTCTTCTCCCTGGGTCTGCCGTGTCTGTCTTCATCCATGCACCCCCATCCGGCGGGAAATGCGTCGCCGACACGCGGCGGCGGCCGGTCAGGCCTCCCGGATGTCGGCGAGACCGGTCAGCTCGGCCAGCCCCTGCGCCAGGAAGAAGTCCCCCCACACCAGTTCGTGCCGTACGGCGCTGCCGCGCGCGGCGTCGTAGCAGCCGTCCAGCAGCCGGCCCCGGGCCAGGTGCCTGCCGACCAGCCGCTCCAGGATCGCGGTCGCGCGCTCGGCGTACTTGACGGCTCCGGGGCCCGGGAGGCGGGCGAGTTTCAACAGGGCGACCGCCGTGATGGCGGCGGCGGAGGTGTCCAGGGGACCGTCGGGACGGGCCGTGTCCGCCGGCGGGACGAGCTCCGCGGGTTCGGCTGCCAGCCGGCGCGCCGCCTCCGCGAGCCGGCCCGGGGGCGTACGGGCGGCGACGCGGGGGCGGTGCAGGGCGTCGGCCACCGCCAGCAGCAGCCACGCCCGTCCCCGGCTCCAGCCGGGCGGCGGGTCCTCGCACGCGAGCCACCCGCCGCCGTCGGCGCCGGCGTCGGCCTCGTAGGACCAGGCCGGCACGAATGCCCGGCCTGCGCCGCCCGGGCCGCAGGCGTCGCCGTCCCCGTCGCGGGCGCCGTCGCCGCACAGGTCGAGGTGCCGGTTCAGGTGCGCGGCGGCCGCCTC
Organism: Streptomyces sp. NPDC060031; assembly: GCF_042736805.1. NCBI lineage: Bacteria > Bacillati > Actinomycetota > Actinomycetes > Kitasatosporales > Streptomycetaceae > Streptomyces > Streptomyces sp. NPDC060031. The sequence goes on along the minus strand of NZ_JBHWVM010000144.1, from coordinate 5,658 downwards.
GGCGCCCTCCCGGCCCGCGGAGGCGAGCAGCCCCGCCATGCCGGGTACGCCGTCGACCCGGGCCAGCAGCCGCGGGCCGCCGAAGGCCGACCCCCACGGCACCAGTCCGAGTTCCGCGTCCACCGCGGCCAGCGCCGCCCGGGCGGCCCGGGTACGCAGCTCGCGCGCCCCGCGGTCCTCGCCGGCCAGGGCGGTCCCGTACCAGAGGATCAGCCCGCGCGTGGCGGTGTCGGCCGCCACCCAGTCGGCCAGCCGCGCGGTGCACGCGGAGGCGGCCGCCCGGTCGGCGGGGTCCCCGGTGTGCCGGGAGCGCAGCCACAGCAGTCCGGCCCAGAAGCCGCCGGTCCACGCACCCCGGCCTGTGGTCACCCAGCGGCCGGTACCCGGATCGGCGTACAGCGGGAAGCGCTCGCCGACTTCGGCCCGGGTGGCGCCGACGCGGTCGAGCACGTCGGCCAGGGCCGGCCCGGCCCACGCGGCCGGCGGGCCGGGGGTCACGCCGTACCCCGAAGGGCGCGGCGCCGCTCGCGTACCGCCCAGGTCGTCGCGACGGCGCAGGCCGCCGCGAACTCGGCCGCGACCAGCAGCCAGCCGGGGCCGTAGCGGTCGGCCTGCGCGAGGAGCCCGAAGAGCGGCGGCCCGACGGCGAACCCGGCGAAGAACCCGGCCGAGACCCGTGCGGAGTCCCGGCCCGCCCGGCCGGGCGCGGCCCGCTGCATCACCAGCACCATGGAGACGGCATTGCCCGATACCGCGAACACCCCCGCGGCCACCGCTCCGGCCCAGACCAGCGGCGCCGCGTACAGGGCCGCCGCGAACAGTGCCGCCGCCCCCACCGCCCCGCCGGCCAGCAGGCCCGGCAGCCATTCGGCCCGCCCCGGCCGCGCCGCCTTCGACCAGCCCACCCGGCCGGCGATGCCCGCGACGCCGAGGGCCGCCACCAGCGCCGCGGCCGCCGTGGGGCCCATGTCGAGCCGCTCGGCGGCGAAGAGCGCGACGTACGTGTTGACCGAGGCGATCCCGCAGCCCAGGAACAGCGAGAAGACCGCCAGCCAGCCGGTGGCCCCGCGCGATGTCCGCTCCTCGCCCCCGTCCGACGGGGTACGCGGCGGCGTCTTCCGCGGCGGCGGATCGGCGGGCAGCGCCCGCAGTGCCCACGCCGCCGCCACCGCCGCCGTGGCGGCCGCGGTCCACACCGCGCCGCGCCAGCCGACGCCGCTCGCGAGTGCCGCCAGCGGGAGTCCGGCCGCGAACGCGCCCAGCTGCACGCCGGATTGCTTCATGCCGGTCGCCGGGCCCCGCCGGGCGGGTGGCACGGCGGCCAGGATCGCCTTGTTGGTCGCCGGATTGGCCAGTGCCTGCGGCAGTCCGCCGAGCGCGACGGCCGCGAGGAGGAAGCCCGGGCCGGGCGCCGCGCCGATCAGTGCGAGCGCGACGGCGGAGACGAGGAGGAGGGTGAAGAGGGAGCGGCGCGGGCCGAACCGGTCCACCACCCGGCCGCCCACCGGCGACAGGGCGGCCGCCGTACCGAACCCGATCGTCGTGGTCAGGCCGAGCAGGGTGGGGGTGACGCCCAACTCGTCCACCAGCCGCGGGCCGAGTGCGCCGAGCAGGAACAGCTGAAGCATCGAGAAGGCCATCGCGCAGGTGAGCAGGGGCGTCAGCCGGCCACGCCCCGGCCCGCCGTCGGGCAATGTCCCGGATGCGGCGCCGCGTGGCGTTTCGGCCGGCGCCTCGGACGCCGCCCCGGACTGCCGCGCCGGCGCCGCCGGCGCCTTCCGCTCCCCCACCGCTGACTCCGTTCCCACGCCGCCCTCTGGTCCGCGGGAGGAGTCGGCCGGGCCGCGCCGGGAGTTCCCGACACCTCAAGTGGCCTCGGTCACATGGAGACTTGAGGTGTACTCAGGGCATGCTCCGATTGTGAGTGCCCCTCTGTGAAGGGCCCGAACGGGATGCGACGATGAGCCCGTCATGACTCCGGGGCGATGTTGCCGTGCGGTTCGGGCCGCGATGTTCGCGGCCACCTGCGTGCTGCTCGCAGCGCTCGGCCACGTGTTCATGTCCGCTGCGCCCGTCCCCTGGTGGGTGCTGATCTCGGCGCTCGCCGCGACCGGCGCGCCCGCCTGGCTGCTCGCCGGACGGGAACGCGGCCTGGCGGCCGTCACCAGCGCCGCCGTCGCCGCCCAGGCGGCCCTGCACGCCGGATTCTCCCTGGCCCAGGCCACGGCGGCGCAGGCCTCGACCCGGGCCGCGGCGCACACCTCGCCACCGCCGGGCTCCGGCCACGCCCACCACGACATGGCCGGTATGGCCGACATGGCCGACGTGGCTGACATGGCCGACGCCACGGGGACCATGTCCGGCCCGGGCGGCATGCCGACGACCGGCATGCTCGCCGCCCACCTGCTGGCCGCCCTGCTCTGCGGCCTGTGGCTCGCGTACGGGGAACAGGGCGCCTTCCGCGTCCTGCGCGCCGTGGCGGGCTGGCTCCTCGTACCGCTGCGGCTGGCCTTCCGCCTGGCCGAACCCGCGCACCGGCCGCGCGTACGCCCCCGCGGGGACCGGCGCGGCCGCCCGCCGCGCCGGCTCCTGCTCGTCCACGCCGTCACCTCACGGGGTCCGCCCTCGGGGACCGCTGTCATCTGACAGCCGGCTCCCCGACGCGCGACGGTCCGTCAAGCCCGTAGGCCCACCAGGCCCACCAGGCCCACAGGGCACACAGGGCACACCGCCGCGCCTCGGGCATCGGCCATGCCGTCCGGCAGGCCGTACCTCTCACCGGCCCGCCGCGCGGCGCCGGACACGGATCCACCGTCCCGGATCCCGGATCCCCAGAAGGACACCAGGCGATGACCCCTGCCCTGCTCCCCCGCCCCGACACCGTCCGCCCGGACCCCGCCCCTGCGGCGGCGCCGTACGCGCGCCGCAGCGACGGTCCCGACGAGGCGACCACCCTCCTCGCGCTCGCCGCCCGCGACGGCGATCCCGACGCCGTCGACCGCTTCGTCCGCGCCCTGCAGCCCGACGTCCGGCGCTACGTCTCCTACCTCAGCGCGGACCCGCAGTCCGCCGACGACCTCACCCAGGAGACCTTCCTGCGGGCCCTGGGCAGCCTCCACCGGTTCGAGGGCCGCTCCTCGGCCCGTACCTGGCTGCTGTCCATCGCCCGCCGCACCGTTGTGGACAGCCTGCGCCGCAGCGCCGCCCGGCCCAAGGTCGCGGACCGCGACGACTGGCAGAGCGCCGCCGAACAGGCCCAGCCGCTGGGCCTGCCCGGCTTCGAGGACGGCATCGCGCTCGCCGAACTGCTGGCGGCGATCCCCGCCGAGCGGCGCGAGGTGTTCGTCGCCACCCAGTTGCTCGGGCTGCCGTACGCGGACGCGGCAGCCGCCCTCGGCTGCCCCATCGGCACGGTCCGCTCCCGGGTCGCCCGTGCCCGTACCTCCCTGATCGAGCTGCTCTGACCCGGTCGGCCCCGCGCCTCGCGCGGGGCCGGCCCCGGCCGAACGCCGCTGTCGCGAGACCGTTTTGGTTTGGCAGAGGATCCTCAATACGATCCGGCGATGATCACAAGAAAATGGCTGGCGGGCGGGGCCTGCGGCCTGCTGGCCACTTTGGCCGCCGGGCTCTTCCCGGCGAGCGCCTCCGCCGGTGAACCCGTGTCGAAAGAACCCCCCAAGGTAGAGCTGGTCCTGGACGTCAGCGGCTCGATGCGGGCGCAGGACATCGACGGGCAGTCCCGGATGTCCGCGGCGAAGCAGGCGTTCAACGAGGTGCTCGACGCCGTACCGGACGAAGTACGGCTCGGCATACGGACGCTCGGGGCCAACTACCCCGGTGACGACAGGAACGTGGGCTGCAAGGACACGAAGCAGCTGTACCCGGTGGGCCCGCTCAACCGGACCGAGGCGAAGACGGCGGTGGCGACCCTCGCCCCCACCGGCTGGACCCCCATCGGCCCGGCCCTGCTGGGGGCGGCCGACGACCTCAAGGGCGGTGACGCCACCCGCCGGATCGTGCTCATCACCGACGGCGAGGACACCTGCGCCCCGCTCGACCCGTGCGAAGTCGCCCGCGACATCGCGGCCAAGGGCATCCACCTGGTCATCGACACGCTCGGGCTCGTCCCGGACGCCAAGACCCGCAACCAGCTGATCTGCATCGCCGAGGCCACGGGCGGCACCTACACCTCGGTGCAGCACACCGCCGAACTGTCCGGGCGCGTCAAGCAACTGGTGGACCGGGCCGCCGAGCCCGTCGTCACGCCGGTGGCGACCGCGGGGACCGGGCAGTGCCAGGACGCCCCGCTCCTGAAGGCCGGGATCTACAGCGACCGGGAGACCTTCGGCGAGCACCGCTGGTACCGGGTGGCCGTCAAGCCGGGCCAGGAGCTGCGCGCCTCGGTGAGCATCGGCGCCGACCGCGCGGTCAACAACGACTACGGCGTGCTGCTGCGCGCGACCACCGAGCACGGACGGGAGATCGTCCGCGGCTCGGAGGCGGGCGACGGCCGCACCGACCTGGTCTCGTCCGGCCTGCGCTACCCGAAGGGCACCCTCGACGACGCGGACGGCAACGCCGAGACCGCGCCGGAGACCGTGTGCCTGCAGGTCAGCAACTCCTTCTCGGCGCCCGCGTCGGTCAAGACCACCCCGGGCATGCCCGTCGAGCTGACCATCGACCTGGTGGACGGCCCGGACGAGGCGTCCGACGTGGCCGCCTTCGGCCTCGGGCGCGGCTGGTGGCTGCTCGGCGTACTGGCGCTCACCGGTCTGCTGGCCGGCCTGGTGTGGGGCTGGGTCTCCCGCTGGCGTATCTCGGTCTGGAGGACCAACTGATGCGTACCGTACGCATACTGAGCGCCGCCCTGCTGGCCGGCGCGGGCCTGCTCGGTCCGGCGGGGGCGGCCTCGGCCGCCGGTCCGTCGCCGAAGCCGAGCCCGAGCGGCAGCGCGGCCGGGCCGACCGAGGCGGGCACCACGTTCCGTACGGCCACGTCGGTCAAGGTGGGCCAGGAGGCCACGGCGGACGCGTCCACCGGTGACTACCTGTACTGGGTGCTGCCCCTGGACACGGGGCAGCGGGCCACCGTCACGGCGAAGGTGACCCTGCCGCCCGCGGCCTCCCGGCACTCCGGCTCGACCTGGCAGATCGACGTGTACGACGGCCTGCGCCGACGCCAGCCCTGCACGTACGGCGTCCAGACCGCGTCGGCGGCCAAGGACGCCGCCGAGGTCCGGCTGTCCTGCACCCTGCGGGCGGTCCGGGCCGGGGCGGAGCAGTGGGCCAACGACCCGCTGCCCGGCAGCTACTACGTGCGCCTGACGGTGGTGAAACTGGCTCCGGAGGACCTGGGGCAGCCGGTGCGGGCGCAGGTCCGCACGGACGTGAAGGACATGGGCGGCGCGTACGCGGTGGACGGCGCGCTCGCCGCTCCGCTCGTGCCCGGGGCGTCGGCCCAGCAGCCCGTGGCCGGCGCGGCGCCGGCCGACGGCTGGTCCGGCGGCTGGTGGTCCGACCGCTGGATCTGGACGGTGGCGGGCGGGCTGCTCGGCGCCCTGGCCGCGATCGGCGGGTACGCGCTGACGCGCGGCGCGGGCCGCCCGGCGCGGGCGGGCTCCCGCCCCTGACCGCGGCGGTGGCGGGCACGGCCTGGTGC
>NZ_JBHWVM010000143.1:0-12465 GCF_042736805.1 Streptomyces sp. NPDC060031 | reverse complement strand
GCACGCCATGCGTGCCGCGGGCGTCCGTGCGTCCGTTCCGGATCGGCCGCTGGCCGAAAATGGATTCGATAACGCGGTAAAACCCCGGCTCCCTAGCGTCGTGCTCGCCGATCAACACACGACCGCCGAGCCGATCCGAAGGAGCCGGGGTGGACTTCAGTCTGTTCTACTTCGCCAACGACAGCACCGATTCCGGCGATGCCGGGCGCTACGAACTCCTCCTGGAGGGCGCCAAGTTCGCCGACCGCAACGGCTTCACGGCGGTGTGGACGCCCGAGCGGCACTTCCACCCCTTCGGTGGCCTCTACCCCAACCCGGCCGTCACCGGCGCCGCCCTCGCCGCGGTCACCGAGCGCATCGGCATCCGCGCAGGCAGCGTCGTCGCCCCGCTCGGCCACCCGCTGCGCATCGCCGAGGACTGGTCGGTCGTCGACAACCTCTCCGCGGGCCGGGCCGGGGTGTCCTTCGCCTCCGGCTGGCACCCCACCGACTTCGTCCTGCGCCCCGAGGCCCACGCGCGCCGCAAGGAACTCCTCACCGAGACGGTGGAGTCCGTACGCGCCCTGTGGCGGGGCGAGAGCATCACCCTCGCAGACGGCAAGGGCAAGGACGCGGCCGTACGGGTCTACCCGCCGGCCGTCCAGCCCGAACTGCCCGTGTGGATCACCAGCGCGGGCAGCGCCGACACCTTCCGCACCGCGGGCGAACTCGGCGCCGGGGTACTGACCCACCTGCTCGGACAGGACCTCGACGAACTCGCCGGGAAGCTCGCCGTCTACCGGGCCGCGCTGCGCGAGCACCACGGCGACAAGCCCGGACACGTCGTACTGATGCTGCACACCTTCCTCGGCACCGACACGGAGGAGGTGCGCGAGCTCGTGCGCCCCTCGCTCTCCGCGTACCTGAAGACCTCCTTCGGCCTGCTGTCGGGCACGGTCAACTCCGACCGCGGCACCTTCGACCCGCAGAGCGTGCAGGAGTCCGACGTGGACTACCTCGTCGAGCGGGCCTTCGAGCGGTTCTACGACCGCCAGGGCATGTTCGGCACGGTCGAGCGCGGCCTCGCCGTCGTCGAGCGGCTGGAGGCGCTGGGCATCGACGAAGTGGGCTGCCTCATCGACTTCGGGGTCGATGCCGAGCGCACCCTCAAGAGCCTCGAACACCTCAATGACCTGCGAGTTCGTGCCGCTGGACCCCGTATGGGGTCGATATAGCGACTCCTCGCAGAGTCGTACGCAACTCCGCCCGGCCCACGTGAACGCGCGTGGTTCCGCGCGCATCCACGGACATCCCAACCGCTATGGAGACCGACATGAGTGACGTCCAGACCGACGAGCGCACCTACCGCGTGGTCCGCAACGACGAGGAGCAGTACTCGGTGTGGTGGGCCGACCGCGACCTGCCGGCCGGCTGGCACGCGGAGGGCTTCGAGGGGTCCAAGGAGGCCTGCCTGGACCGGATCGGCGAGGTGTGGACCGACATGCGTCCGCTGAGCCTGCGCCGCCGGATGGAGCAGGCGGCCGCCGGCGACGCCCTCGCCAACGCCTCCTGACCCACCCCCGCCCCGTCTCGCTCGCCCTTCCCGTTCCCTCACCCCCCACCGCACAGACCGCGCCGGCCCGGCCGCCCCCGCCCGGGCCGGCGCAGCACTTTCCGCGCAGCACTTCCCACGCAGCCACACGCACGCAGTCGGCCACATCCGATTCGAGCCGGCCCGTCAACTCATCAAGAGGACCAGAGAGATGACTCCGCAGACCCGTCAGAATGACGCCGGCTCGACCCTCGCCGAGCTGGTCGCCCAGCAAGCGCTGCACACCCCCGACGCCCCCGCCGTCCTCGCCGACGGCCGGGCCCCGCTGACCTACGCCGACCTGAACGCCTCCGCGAACCGCCTCGCGCACCGCCTGACCCGGCTCGGCGTCGGCCCCGACACCCTGGTCGGCGTCCACCTGGAGCGCTCCGCCTCGCTCGTCGTCTCGCTGCTCGCCGTCTGGAAGACCGGCGCCGCCTACCTGCCGCTCGACCCGGCGCACCCGGCCGAGCGGCTGCGCTCGCTGGTCGCCGAGGCGCGTCCCGCGGTGGTCCTGACCGCCGGCCGGGCCGCCGGTACCGAACTCGGCGCCCCCCAGGTGGACCTGGACGCCGAGTGGGAGCTGATCGCCTCCCTGCCGGACACCGCCCCGCGGGCCGAGGCTCAGAGCGGCCACCTCGCGTACGTCATCCACACCTCGGGCTCCACCGGCCGCCCCAAGGGCGTCCAGGTCACCCAGGCGGGCATCGCCAACCGCGTGCTGTGGACGGTGCGCACGCACGGCCTCGGCGCCGGCGACCGGGTGCTGCACAAGACCGCCATCGGCTTCGACGCCCACTGCTGGGAGGTCTTCGGCCCGCTCGTCAGCGGTGGCGCCGTCGCGCTCGCCCCGGTCGGCGCCGAGCGCGACCCCCAGGCACTGGTGGCCGCCGCCGCCCGGCTCGGGGCCACCGTGCTCCAGGTGGTGCCCTCCGTGCTGCGGCTGCTCGTCGCCGAGCCGGGCTGGCGCGAACTGACGGCGCTGCGCCTGCTGTTCAGCGCCGGCGAGCCGCTCCACGCCGAGCTGTGCCGGCGCGCCCTGGACGGCCACGGCGAGCGGCTGGCCGTCTGGAACACGTACGGGCCCACCGAGTGCTCCATCGACGTCACCGCCCAGCCCTACGACCCCGCGCAGGCGAGCGGCCCCGTCCCGATCGGTCGTCCGCTGCCCGGCACCCGCCTGCTGGTCCTCGACGAGCAGGGCCGCCCGGTGCCCGTCGGCGTCCCCGGCGAACTGCACATCGGCGGCACCAGCCTGGCCCGCGGCTACCTCGGCCGCCCCGACCTGACCGCCGAGCGCTTCGTGCCCGACCCGTACGGCTCCGCGGGCGGCCGGCTCTACCGCACCGGCGACCTGGTCCGCTGGCGCGCCGACCGCACCCTGGAGTACCGGGGCCGCGCCGACCACCAGGTCAAGGTCAACGGCGTGCGCATCGAGCCCGGCGAGGTCGAGGCCGCGCTGCTCGCCCACCCCGAGGTCACCGGCGCCGTGGTCACCGCCCCCGAAGGCGCCGACGGAGCCAAGCGGCTGACCGCCCACCTCACCACCGCGGACGCCGAACTCCCCGCCGACCTGCGCACCTTCCTGCGCGGGCTGCTGCCCGAGGCCCTCGTACCGACCGTGCTGATCCCGCTCGCCGCCTTCCCGCTCACCTCCAACGGCAAGCTCGACCGGGCCGCCCTGCCCAGCCCCGTCCAGGACGACGCCGACCGGCCGTACACCGCCCCGCGCACCGAGGCCCAGCGGATCGTCGCCGAGGTCTGGCAGGGGCTGCTGCCCGTCGAACGGGTCGGCCTCCACGACGACTTCTTCCGCCTCGGCGGCGATTCCCTGCTCATCACCCGGCTCGCGGCCCGGCTGCGCGAGGCCACCGGCAAGGACGTCACCCCGGCCGAGCTGTTCACCTCCGCCACCGTCGAGGCGCAGGCCGCCCTGCTGACCGCCGCCGGGGTCCGGCCCGCGCTGGTCCCCGTCGACCGCTCCGGGGTCCTGCCGCTCTCCTTCGGCCAGCGCCGGCTGCACTTCCAGGACCGGATGAACCCCGGCGGCGCCGAGTGGGTCTCCCCGCTCATCATCGGCCTGCCCGAGGCCGCCGACACCGCGCTCGTCCAGCGCGCCCTGGACGCGCTCGAAGTGCGCCACGAGGCGCTGCGCACCCGCTACCCGGCCGACGCCGACGAGAGCGGCCAGCGGATCGTCGCCCCCGGCCCCGTCGAGCTCGCCGAGACCACCGCCACCCGCGAGGGACTCGGCGCCCTGGTCGCCGGGCACTTCGGCCGCGGCTTCGACCTCCAGGACGGACCGCTGTGGCGGGCCCTGCTGGTCCGCGTCGAGGGCCGCGGCCCGGTGCTGGTGATCGCCCTGCACCACATCACCTGCGACGGCTGGTCCTCCGCGCTGCTGGAGCGGGAGTTCGGCGAGCTGTACGCCGCCTTCGCCGCCGGGCGCGCCCCCGAGCTGCCCGAACTCGCCCTCGGGTACGCCGACTACGCCGCCTGGGAGCGCACCGCGCTCACCGAGGAGACCCTGGCCGCCGACCTCGCGTACTGGCGGGGCGCCCTCGACGGGCATTCCCCGCTGGCCCTGGCCACCGACCACCCGCGCCCGGCCGAGCGCGACCACCGGGGCGCCGTCGTCCCCGTGGTGATCCCCGCCGAGACCGCCGACGCGCTGGCCGAACTGGGCCGCCGCCACGGTGCGACCCCCTTCATGACCCTGCTCACCGGGTACGCGACCCTGCTCGCCCGGCACGGCGGCGAATGGGACGTCACCGTCGGCACCCCCGTCGCCGGCCGCGGCCGCCCCGAAACAGCCAACCTGGTCGGTTTCTTCCTCAACTCCCTCGCCCTGCGCGCCGGCCTCACCCCCGGCCTGGGCTTCGGCGAGGCCCTGGACCGGGTCCGCGAGGTCACCCTGGCCGGCTTCGGCCACCAGGAGGCGCCCTTCGAGCGGGTGGTCGAGGAGGTCCAGGGCGACCGTGACCTCTCCCGGACGCCCGTCTACCAGGCCGCCTTCGACCTGCACGACGAGACGCTGACCACCGGCGGCGCCGACCTGGACGACCTGGAGACCTTCCGGCAGGCCTGGCGGATCGCCAAGACCGACCTGACCCTCTTCCTGCGCCGCCGCCCCGACGGCACCCTCGCCGGCGTCCTGGAGTACGCGACCTCACTGTTCGAGGACGCCACCGCGCAGCGCCTGGTGGACCACTTCGTCCGCCTCCTCGCCGCGGCCGTCGCCGACCCGGCCACCCCGCTCGGCGCACTGGAGCTGACCGGAGCCGCCGAGCGCCACCGCCAGCTCGTCGAGTGGAACACCGCCGCCCACACCACGGTCGCCGAGCCCGCCGAGGCCACCGTCCTCGACCTGTTCGAGGCGCGGGCCGCGGAACGCCCCGAGGCCACCGCCCTGCGCCACGACGGCCGCAGCACGACCTTCGCCCAGCTCGACGCCCGGGCCAACCGCCTCGCCTGGCGGCTGCGCCAGTCCGCCGCCACCACCGAGCACCTGGTCGGCGTACTGCTCGACCGCGGGCCCGACCTGCTGGCCGCCTTCCTCGGCAGCTGGAAGACCGGCGCCGGCTACGTACCCCTGGACCCCGCCCACCCGGCCGAGCGGCTCGCGGGAATGCTCGCCGACGCGGGCGCCCGGGTCCTGGTCACCACCGCGGACCACGCCGTGCGCATGGCTCCCGTCTTCCCCGGTGAGCTCGTCGTCGTCGACCGCGACCGGGCCGTGCTCGACGCACTGCCGAGCACCCGGCCGCCGCGCCGCCAGGACCCGCTCGCCGTCGCCTACACGATCTTCACCTCCGGTTCCACCGGCCGCCCCAAGGGCGTCGCCGTCGAGCAGCGGGGCCTCGCCAACCACGTCGCCTGGGCCGCCCGCGACCTCGCCGGCAGCCACGGCGGGGGCGCCGCCCTCTTCTCCTCCACCGCCTTCGACCTGGTCGTGCCGAACCTGTACGCGCCGCTCGTGGCCGGCCAGCCGCTGCACATCCTGCCCGCCTCACTCGACCTCGCCGACCTCGGCAGCACCCTCGCGCAGGGCGCCCCGTACAGCTTCGTCAAACTCACCCCCGGCCACCTCGACATCCTGTCCCAGCAGCTCACCGACGAGCAGGCCGAGAGCCTGGCGCGGACCGTGCTCGTCGCCGGCGAAGCCTTCCCCGGCGCGGCCGCCACCCGCTGGCTCGAACTCCTCGGGCCCGGCCGGCTGATCAACGAGTACGGCCCCACCGAATGCTCCGTCGGCACCTGCATCCACCCCGTGGACGCCCCCGAGAACGGAGTCGTCCCCATCGGCCGCCCGCTGCCCGGCCTGTCGATGTACGTCCTCGACCCGGAGCTGCGCCCCGTGCCGCTCGGCGCGATCGGCGAACTCCACGTCGGCGGCACCGGCGTCGCCCGCGGCTACACCGGCCGCCCGGGCCTGACCGCCGAGAAGTTCCTGCCCGACCCGTACGGCCCGGCCGGCTCCCGCCTCTACCGGACCGGCGACCTGGCCCGCCAGCTGCCCGACGGCACCGTCACCTTCCTCGGGCGCGCCGACCACCAGATCAAGGTCCGCGGCTTCCGCGTCGAGGCCGGCGAGATCCAGGCCGTCCTCACCGCCCACCCCAAGGTCCGCGACGCGGCCGTCACCGCCGACCGCGGCCTGACCGCCTACCTGGTCCCCGCCGACGGGGAACTGCCCGACACCGCCGAACTCACCGCGCACTGCGCCCGGCTGCTGCCCGACTACATGCTGCCCAGCGCGTACGTCGCCCTCGACGCCATCCCGCTCACCGCGAACGGCAAGCTCGACCGCGGCCGGCTGCCCGACCCCGCCGAGGCGCAGGCCGACGGCGACACCGGCCGCACCGGCCCCCGCGACATCGTCGAGGAGCACATCGCCTCGATCTGGCAGGAACTGCTCGGCGTCGAGCCCGACGTGCACGACGACTTCTTCCAGAGCGGCGGCAACTCGATCCTCGGCATCCGCCTGATCTCCCGGATCCAGGCCGAGTTCCTCGTCTCCCTGCCGCTCCGCGCCATCTTCGAGGGCCCCAGCGTCGCCGGACTCGCCCGCGCCGTCGAGGCGCTGGTCCAGGCCGAGCTCGCCGCCGCCGACCCGGCCGCCCCCACCCACGACTTCTCCGTCTCCACGCAGCTGAAGGAGCACCAGGCATGACCACCAGCGCCGAGCGTACCCAGACTCCCGACCAGCTCCGCGCTGAGCTGCTCCGCAGACTCACCGCCGGACGTGCCGGCGCCGCCGGCCGCCGCGAGATCCCCCGCGTCGACCGCGGCCTGCCGCTGCCCCTGTCCGCCGGACAGCAGCAGATGTGGTTCCTGAACCGGCTGGAGCCGGAGAGCCCCGAATACCTCGTCCCGCTCGCGATCCGGCTCACCGGAGACCTCGACGAGAACGCCCTGCGCACCGCCGTGGACCAGGTCGTCGCCCGCCACGAGGTGCTGCGCACCCGCTACGACCTCTTCGGCGACGAGCCCGCGCAGCTCGTCGACGAGCCCGGGCCGGTGCCGTTCCTCGTCGAGGACCTCGCCGCGCTGCCCGCCGCCGACCGGGAGGGCGTCGCCCGTCAGCTCACGGCCGAGTACGCCCGGGAAGCCTTCGACCTCGCCGCCGAATGGCCGCTGCGGGTCCGCCTCGTCCGGCTCTCCGCCACCGAGCACGTCCTCGTGCTCGTCTTCCACCACATCGCCTGCGACGCCTGGTCCACGCAGATCTTCGCCCAGGACCTCTCCGCCTACTACCGCGGCTCCCGCCCGGCCGGCGAACTGGCCGTCCAGTACGCCGACTTCGCGGCCTGGCAGCAGAAGAACACTGCGCTTGCCGACGGACCTGCCCTCGACCAGCACCTCGCCTACTGGCGCGACCGGCTCGACGGCGTCGCCCCCCTCGACCTGCCCGCCGACCGCCCCCGCCCCGCCCTCCGCAGCTCCGCCGGCGCGGCCGTCACCCTCGACCTGCCCGAAAAGCTCGCCGCGTCCCTGCGCGAACTCGCCACCGAGCACCGCACCACCCTCTTCACGGTGCTGCTCACCGCCTACCAGACGCTCCTCGCCAAGTACACCGGCACCAGTGACATCGCGGTCGGCACCGTGGTCTCCGGCCGCACCCGGCCCGAACTGCAGCAGCTCATCGGCTACGGCATCAACAGCCTGGTGCTGCGCGGCAGCTGGGACGGCGACCCGCGCTTCAGCCGCCTGCTGGAGCGCAGCCGCGTCGACGTCCTGGACGCCTTCGACCACCAGGACATGCCCTTCGCCCGCCTCGTCGACGCCCTGCAGCCCGAGCGCGACCTCTCCCGCACCCCCCTCTTCCAGGCCGCCTTCACCCTCCACGAGTCCCGCACCGCCGCCTACGACCTGCCCGGCATCACCGTCGAGCCGTTCGAGACCCCCGCCGACACCGCCCGCTTCGACCTCCAGCTCCTGGTCGAGGAGATCCCGGACGGCACCCTGCGCGGCCGCTTCGAGTACCCCACCGCGCTCTTCGACGCCGCCACCGCGCAGCGCCTCGCCGACCACTTCGGCCGCCTGCTGCACGCCATCGCCGCCGACCCGGCCGCCCGGCTGTCCGCACTCGACATGCTCGCCCCCGCCGAGCGGGCCCTGGTCATCCAGCCCGCGCCCGAGGAGGCTCCCGACCCGCGCTTCGTCCACGAGGTGTTCGAGGCCCAGGTGGCCGCCACCCCCGGCGCGGTCGCCGTCACGGCCGACGGGCACGAGCTCACGTACGCCGAGCTCAACGCCCGCGCCAACCGCATCGCCCACCACCTGCGCACCCTCGGCGCCGGCCCCGACACCCTCGTGGGCGTCTGCCTGGAGCGCGGCCCCGAGCTGATGCCCGCACTCCTCGGCGTCCTGAAGTCGGGCGCCGGCTACCTCCCGCTCGACCCGGCCAACCCGGCCGACCGTCTCGGCTACGTCCTCAAGGACGCCGGCGCCCTCGCCGTCCTCACCGAGACCCGCCACGCCCCGATGATCGAGGAGATTCATGAGGGCCCGCTCGTCGTACTCGACCGAGAGACCGGCTCGGAGCACTGGCAGAGCCTTCCGGCTGCGAATCCGGCGCTGGCTGGCCACCCGGATCAGCTGATCTACGTCATCTACACCTCGGGCTCCACCGGCAAGCCCAAGGGCGTCTGCCTCAGCCACCGCAACGTCCTGCGGCTGCTCACCACGGCCTACCGGCACTACGAGTTCTCCGCCGCGGACGTCTGGCCGCTCTTCCACAGCTACGCCTTCGACGTCTCCGTCTGGGAGATGTGGGGCGCCCTGCTGCACGGCGGCAAGCTCGTCGTCGTCCCGGCCGCCGTCACCCGCTCGCCCGACGAGTTCCTCGATCTGCTCGTCGAGCAGCAGGTCACCGTCCTCAACCAGACCCCGTCCGCCTTCCGCTCCCTGGTCGTCGCCGCGGCCGAGGGCGACCCGCGCATCGACCGGCTCGCCCTGCGCGCCGTCGTCTTCGCCGGCGAGAAGCTGACCGTGCCGGACCTGGGGCCCTGGACGGACCGGCGCGGCCTCGCCGCCCCGGCCCTGCTCAACATGTACGGAATCACCGAGACCACCGTCCACACCACCTTCTACGAGGTGACCGGCGCCGACCTCGCCCCCGACGCGAGCAACCCCATCGGCGTCCCCCTCGACGACCTGCGCGTCCACCTCCTCGACGCCTGGGGCGAGCCCGTCCCCGTCGGCGTCTTCGGCGAGATCCACGTGGCCGGCCCCGGCGTCGCCCGCGGCTACCTCGGCCGCCCCGGCCTGACCGCCGAGCGGTTCGTGCCCGACCCGTGGGGCCCGGCCGGCTCGCGCCTCTACAAGAGCGGCGACATCGCCCGCAGACGCCCGGACGGCAGCCTCGAATTCCTCGGCCGCGCCGACGGCCAGATCAAGATCCGCGGCTACCGCGTCGAACTCGGCGAGATCCAGGCCGCCCTGGCCGCCCTGCCCGGCATCCACGACGCCGTCGTCGTCCTGCGCGAGGACACCCCCGGCGCCAAGGAGATCGTCGCCTACCTGATCACCGCCGAAGGCGCCGCCCACGACCCCGCCGAGCTGCGCGAGGCCCTGGCCCGCGACCTCGCCCCGTACATGATCCCGGCCGCCTTCGTCACCCTGGAGCGACTACCGCTCACCACCAACGGCAAGCTCGACAAGCGCGCCCTGCCCGCCCCCGGCAGCGACGCCCGACGCGCCCCCGGTGCCCGCACGGCTCCCCGTACACCCGCCGAGCAGCGCATCGCCGAAGTCTGGGAAGAGGTCCTCGGCCTCGACTCCCTCGGCGTCGACGACAGCTTCTTCGAGCTCGGCGGCGACTCCATCCGCGCCGTCGCCCTCGTCGGAGCCCTGCGCGCCGCCGGCTTCGACGTCACCGTCCGCGACGTCTTCGACCGCCGTACGGTCGCCCACCTCGCCGAGCTCGTCACCGGCCGCACCGCGCCCGCCGAAAACCCCGAGCCGGTCCGCCCGTTCCAGCTGATCCGCCCCGGCGACCGCGACCGGCTCCCCGACGGCCTCACCGACGCCTACCCGCTCTCCCAGGTGCAGACCGGCATGGTCCTGGAGATGTCCCTGCCCGGCAGCGCGAACAACTACCACAACGTCACCAGCTTCCGGATCCGCGACGAGCAGTCCTTCGACCACCGGGCACTCGTCGAGGCCGCCCGCATCGTCACCGCCCGCCACGAGGTGCTGCGCACCTCCATCGACCTCGACGGCTACTCCGTCCCGATGCAGCTCGTGCACGCCGAGGCCGAGATGGCCGTCGGCAGCCGGAGCCTGCGCGGCCTCGACGAGAACGAGATCCGCGCGGCGATCCTCGACTACACCGCCCGCGAGCGCGCCGACGTCTTCGACCTCTCCGTGCCGGCCCTGATGCGCCTGTACGCGCACGACACCGGCACCGGCGGCTGGTGGCTGTCGGTCACCGAATGCCATCCCGTCCTGGAGGGCTGGAGCCACCACTCCCTCCTCATGGAGATCCTCGACCTGTACGCGGCCCTGCGCGACGGCCGCCCGGTCCGCGAGCCCGCGCCCACCGCGATCCGCTTCGCCGACTTCATCGCCGAGGAGGCCCGGGCGCTCGAGGACGAGTCCCACCGCGCCTACTGGTCCCGGATCACCGACGAGTACGCCCCGATCGCCACCCCGGCCGGCTGGGGCGAGGCCGCCGGCTCGCCGCGCGCCATCCACGTCATCGAGGTCCCCGTCGAGGACCTGTACGACCGGCTGCGCACGCTCGCCACCCGCAGCCGCGCCTCGTTCAAGAGCGTCATGCTCGCCGCCCACCTCAAGGTGATGAGCCAGCTCACCGAGCAGACCCGCTTCACCGCCGGCCTGGTCTGCGACGCCCGCCCCGAACTGCTCGACGCGGACCGGGTCTACGGCATGTACCTCAACACGCTGCCCTTCGCACACGATGCCGGCGTCGCCGCCACCTGGACCGAGCTCGTCGCGCAGGTCTTCGCCGCCGAGGTCGAGCTGTGGCCGCACCGCCGCTTCCCGCTGCCCGCCGTGCAGCGCCTGGCCGGCGGCCGCCAGCTCATCGAGGTCTACTTCAACTACCAGGACTTCCACCAGGTCGACCTGGACCGCGTCGACTACCTCGCCAGCATCGACGACAGCCCGACCGAGTTCCCGCTGACCGTCTCCAGCCGCGCCGGGCACATCATCGTCACCGCCAACGGCCGCGTCCTGTCCCGGGCCAACGCCGAGCGGGTCGCCGCGATGTACCGCCGGGTTCTGGTGGCCATGGCCGCCGACCCGGAGGGCGACGCGCGGGCCGTGCTGCTGCCCGCCGACGAGCGGGCCCGGGTGCTGGAGGAGTGGAACGACTCCTCCACGGCCGCTGCCGCCGGGACGGTGCCCGAGCTCTTTGCGGCGCGGGTCGCGGCCGTCCCGGACGCGGTGGCCGTCACCGGTGGTGGTGTGTCGCTGTCGTACGCCGAGCTGGACGCGCGCTCCGAGGCGTTGGCTCACCGGCTGGTGGCCGGGGGTGTGCGTCCGGGTGATGTGGTGGGTGTGCTGCTGGAGCGTGGTGTGGAGCTGTTGGTCGCGTTGCTCGCCGTGCAGAGGTCCGGTGGTGCGTACCTGCCGATGGACGCCTCGCACCCCGCTGCCCGTCTGGGCGGGATCGTGGCCGACGCGGCGCCCGTCGTTCTCGTCACCCAGGATTCGCTGGCCGCGACGGCCGCCGAGATCCACTCGGGTGCGCGGATCTCGGTGTCCGAGGCGGCCGAAGTTCCCGGCCGGCTTCCGGTGATCGACCGGGATGCGGTGGCGTACGTCCTGTACACCTCGGGTTCGACGGGCAAGCCGAAGGGCGTGCAGGTCACGCACGGGGCGCTCGGCAACCTCCTCGTCGGCATCCGCCGGGTGCTGGGCGAGGCCCGGGCCGACGAGTCCTGGCTGGCCTCCACGTCGGTGTCCTTCGACATTTCGGGGCTGGAGCTCTACCTGCCGCTGATCGGCGGTCACCGCGTGGTCGTCGCCGAGACCGGGGACGACCTGGCCGGGCTCGTCCGCGAGCAGGAGGTCACGCACGTCCAGGCCACGCCCTCCGGCTGGAAGCTGCTGCTGGAGTCCGGGCTCGCCGGCGCGGGCCTGACAGCCCTGGTGGGCGGTGAGGCGCTGCCGGTGGAGCTGGCGCGTGAACTGCGTGCGCGTGTAGGGAGGTTGGTGAACGTCTACGGTCCGACGGAGACCACGATCTGGTCGTCGGCGTGGGAGGTTCCGCAGGATCCGGAGGCGGTGTCGATCGGTTCTGCGATCGACAACACGCAGTTCTATGTGGTCGATGCGTTGATGCAGCCGGTGCCGTTGGGTGTGGTGGGTGAGCTGTGCATCGCCGGTGACGGTGTCGCGCAGGGTTACCTGGGGCGTGCCGA
>NZ_JBHWVM010000142.1:0-12725 GCF_042736805.1 Streptomyces sp. NPDC060031 | reverse complement strand
GTGCCCCGCCGCGGCTGCGGCGGGGCACGGCGCGAGCGGGGCTCGTGGTCAGACGCGGGCGGCCGGCTTGTCGTTGCACAGGGCCCAGATGACGAACACCCCGAGGGCGATCGCGATGAGCGCCCACAGGGGCTGGTAGGGCAGCCACAGGAAGTGGAGCAGCACCGACAGTGCGGCCAGGACGATGCCTGCGATCCGGCTCCACCCGGCGCCCTTGAGGATGCCGACGCCGACGGCGACGATGATGATGCCGAAGATCAGGTGGATCCAGCCCCACGCGGTGAGGTCGAACTTGAACGTGTAGTCGCCGATCGGCACGTAGACGTCGTCCTTGGCGATGGCGGCGATGCCCTCGATGATGCCGAACACGCCGATGACCGCCATCAGGACACCGGCGAACGTCGTACCGCCGGTGGCCCACGCGTTGGGGGAGCGGGCGCCTGCGGGTGTCGAGGGGGGAGGACTGCCGGGGGTGGTGGTCATGTCGCCACCTTCCTGCTGTGGGGAACCGGTCGTATCCGAGCGTGCGCGCGGACGGCGGTGCGGGCGACCCCACGGAGGCCGAACGGGGGAATCCGGCATGCGGCCGGCCGGACCTGGACCCGGATCCGGACCCGCGAACGCCGGAACGCCGCCGGGCCCGCGTGCTGCGGGTCGGGCGGCGTCGTGAAGCGTGAGGGTGCGTACGGGGCGGGGCCTCAGGCCCAGAGTTGGCCCTGGAGGACCTCGATCGCTTCCTCCGTCGTCGCCGCCGTGTACACGCCGGTCGACAGGTACTTCCAGCCACCGTCGGCCACGACGAAGACGATGTCCGCGCTCTCCCCCGCCGCCACCGCCTTGCGGCCGACGCCGATCGCCGCGTGCAGCGCCGCACCGGTGGAGACGCCCGCGAAGATGCCCTCCTGCTGGAGCAGCTCCCGGGTCCGCGTCACCGCGTCCGCCGAGCCCACCGAGAAGCGCGTGGTCAGCACGGAGGCGTCGTACAGCTCGGGGACGAAGCCCTCGTCGAGGTTGCGCAGGCCGTAGACGAGGTCGTCGTACCGCGGCTCGGCGGCCACGATCTTCACCCCGGGCACGTGCTCCCGCAGGTAGCGGCCGACGCCCATCAGCGTGCCGGTGGTGCCGAGCCCCGCCACGAAGTGGGTGATCGACGGGAGGTCCCGCAGGATCTCGGGGCCCGTCGTCGCGTAGTGCGCGCCCGCGTTGTCCGGGTTGCCGTACTGGTAGAGCATCACCCAGTCCGGGTGCTCCGCCGCCAGCTCCTTGGCCACCCGTACGGCGGTGTTGGAGCCGCCCGCCGCCGGCGACGAGATGATCTCGGCTCCCCACATGGCCAGCAGGTCCCGCCGCTCGTGCGAGGTGTTCTCCGGCATCACGCACACGATCCGGTAGCCCTTGAGCTTCGCCGCCATCGCCAGGGAGATGCCGGTGTTGCCGGAGGTGGGCTCGAGGATCGTGCAGCCGGGGAACAGGCGGCCGTCCTTCTCCGCCTGCTCGACCATGTGGAGCGCGGGGCGGTCCTTGATCGAGCCGGTCGGGTTGCGGTCCTCCAGCTTCGCCCAGATCCGGACGTCGTCCGAGGGCGAGAGCCGGGGCAGCCGGACGAGCGGCGTGTTGCCGACCGCGGCCAGCGGGGAGTCGTAGCGCATTACTTCGAGCCGCCGGCCACGGCCGGGAGGATGGTGACGTTGTCGCCGTCCTTGAGCTCGGTGGAGATGCCGTCGAGGAAGCGGACGTCCTCGTCGTTGAGGTACACGTTGACGAAGCGGCGCAGCGCCCCGCCGTCCACGATGCGCTCCTCGATGCCCTTGTGGCGGGTCTCCAGGTCGGAGAAGAGCTCGGAGAGGGTGGCGCCCTCGCCCGTCACGGCCTTCGCGCCGTCGGTGTAGGTGCGGAGGATGGTCGGGATGCGGACCTCGATGGCCATGGCGGGCTCCAGTGTGGTGACGAAGGTGCGGAAGAGGACTGAGGGAAGTCAGCGTCAGGCGTGGCGGCGCGTGGTACTCGCGGCTCGCTGCCCCGCGCGCGGGGGCCGTGGGGGTCAGGCAGCCGGACAGATGGCGCTGGCGAGGCGGCACAGGTCGACGTGCAGCCGCGCCACGAGCAGCGGGCTGCCGGGCGTCTCGATGCTCACGTCGGGGGGAACCATGCGGTCATGTTAACGATTCCCGGTCCCCCGTTTGGAGTGTGATCCCGCATCGTGGACTTCAGAGGCTCACATGCTGGTCAGTAGCCCTCGACGACCTGCACTTCCTCCTCCGCGATCACGCCGTCGACGATCCGGTAGGAGCGGAACTGGAACTCCCCGAGGCCGTCCTTGTCCGCCGTGGAGACCAGCACGTAGTGCGCGCCGGGCTCGTTCGCGTAGGTGACGTCGGTGCGCGAGGGGTAGGCCTCGGTCGCGGTGTGCGAGTGGTAGACGATCACCGGCTCCTCGTCCCGGTCGTCCAGCTCGCGGTAGAGCTTCAGCAGGTCCTTCGAGTCGAACTCGTAGAACGTGGGCGAGCGGGCCGCGTTCAGCATCGGGATGAACCGCTCCGGGCGGTCGGTGCCCGCCGGGCCGGCGACCACGCCGCACGCCTCGTCGGGGTGGTCCTGGCGGGCGTGCTCGACGATCCGGTCGTACAGGGCCTGGGTGAGGGTCAGCATGAGCGACAGGATAAGCAGACGGGCCCTCCCGTACCGAGGAGCGGTACAGGAGGGCCCGAATGCTGGACACGAGCCCTGCGGGGGCACGTTTCCCGGCCGCGGCAGGCGGCCGGGACCCGTGGCCCCGCAGGCGTCAGAGGGTCTTCTGGGAGCCTTTCGGCAGGCCTTTCAGGCGGCCTTGTTGAAGGCCGCGCCGCGCGGGTCGCGGGACTTCATCACCAGGTAGGAGACACCGAGGATCAGGCCCCACAGCGGGGCGCAGTACAGCGAGACGCGGGAGTCCTTGTCGATGCCCATCATCACGATGACCATGCCGATGAAGAGCAGGGCGAACCAGCTGCTCCACGGGGCACCGGGCGCGCGGAAGGCGGACTGCGGCAGCTCGCCGCGGTCGGCCTTGGCGCGGTAGCGGATCTGGCAGACCAGGATCATGATCCAGGCCCACATGCCGGAGATGGTGGCGAAGGAGACGACGTAGTCGAAGGCCTTGCCCGGGGCGACGTAGTTGATCCAGACGCCCACCAGCATCAGCGCGGCGGAGAAGGTGGTGCCCACCAGCGGGGTGCCGCTCTTGGTGAGCTTGGTGAAGAACTTCGGGCCCTGGCCGTTGAGCGCGAGGTCGCGCAGCATGCGGCCGGTGGAGTACATGCCCGAGTTGCAGGAGGACAGGGCGGCCGTCAGGACGACGAAGTTGACGATCGCGGCGCCGACGCCCAGGCCCATCTTCTCGAAGGCCAGGACGAAGGGGCTCTCGCCCGCCTTGAAGTTGGACCACGGGATGACCGACATGATCATGATGAGCGCGCCGACGTAGAAGACGGCGATGCGCCACGGCACGGTGTTGATGGCCTTGGGCAGGGTCTTCGCGGGGTCCTTGGACTCGCCGGCGGTGACGCCGACCAGCTCGACCGCCAGGAAGGCGAACATCACGATCTGCAGGGTCATCAGCGTCTCGCCGATGCCGTTGGGGAAGAAGCCGCGGTCGCTCCACAGGTTGGAGACGGAGGCGGTGGCGGCGGCGTCGGAGAAGCCGATGGTCAGGATGCCGGCGCAGATCAGGATCATGCCGACGATGGCGGTGACCTTGACCATGGAGAACCAGAACTCCAGCTCGCCGAAGAGCTTCACGGAGATGAGGTTCGCGGCGTACAGGATGACGGTGAAGATCAGCGCGTACGCCCACTGCGGGAAGCTGTCGTGGGTCCAGTACGACATGTACTGCGCGGCCGCCGTCACCTCGGTGATGCCGGTGACCACCCAGAAGAGCCAGTACGTCCAGCCGGTCACGTACCCCCAGAACGGGCCCAGGAACTCGCGGGCGTAGTCCGAGAAGGAACCGGAGACGGGGCGGTACATGAGCAGCTCGCCCAGGGCCCGCATGATGAAGAAGATGACCAGGCCGGCGATGGCGTAGGCCAGGATCAGACTCGGTCCGGCCTTGGAGATCGCCTTGCCGGCGCCCAGGAAGAGGCCGGTGCCGATGGCTCCGCCGATCGCGATCATCTGGATCTGGCGGGCGCCGAGTGCGCGGTGGTAACCCTCGCCGCCCTCGGCCCCGGTGCCCTGGCCGCCCTCGCCCGGGTTCTTGTCGTGCTGCTCGACCTGCACAGAGGTCATGTCTTGGTGCGCCTTTCTCCACGCCGACCCGCGCCTTCGACCGGCTGCGGCTCGGGTCCTCGATCCCCCCGGATACGGATGGAGTTGCACGCCGGCGATCAGCCGGTTCAAGCGGGCCGGGGGGCATGGGTGGCGCCCCGTCGGCGGTCGTGAAGATTTATCACGGCCTTACGGGTGCGCGGGGAGCCGAAATGTGGCACAAGGCACGGGCAATTCAGGACATAGGCCTGGAAACGCATCAGATCACCGCATGACGGTGATCTGATCGTTATTTGGATTTGAGGGTCCGCTGAGCGAACACTCCTCGCCCTTGAGGATTCTCAGAGGTCCAAAAGCCCCCAGGGGCCGTCAGAGGGTCTCGATGAGGCTCTCCTGCAGTCCACCCAGCCAGAGGTACGCCATCACCATCGGCTTGCGCGGATCATCGTCCGGAAGCCGGAAGAGCAGCTCGCTCTCGTCGTCCTCGGTGATGTCGAGCCGGGCCGCGAGCGTGAGCCGCAGGTCGTTCAGCGCCCCGAGCCAGCGCATCGGGAGCTCGCCGGTCAGCTCCAGCACGGCCGCCCCGTCGCCGGCCGGGGTGAGCCCGTCCAGGCTGCGCACGACGGCCAGCGCGTCCTCCCGCTTGCGGGTGCGCAGGTCGTTCTCGGTGAACCGGCGGAACTCCGCCGACCGGGCGCGCAGCTCCTGCGGGTCGTCCTTGGGTCCCGCGCCCGGGCCGCCGTACGCGTCGGGGAAGAGCCGGGCCAGCGCGGGGTCGGACGGGGGCTCGGTGGGCCCCTCGTTCCCCTCGGCGAACAGCACGGCGAGCGGGTCCGCGTCCTCGGCGGGCTCGGGGGCGCCGGGGCCGATGAGCTCCAGCAGCTGCGCGGCCAGGGAGCGCAGGATGGAGATCTCGATCTCGTCCAGCGCGGCGGCGGCCCCGCCGCCCTTCAACGCCTCGAACGTCCCCATGGAGCGGCCCATCAGTTCCGGTCCTGGGACAGCGTCGCCCACAGGCCGTAGCCGTGCATGGCCTGCACGTCGCGCTCCATTTCCTCGCGGCTGCCGCTGGACACGACCGCCCGTCCCTTGTGGTGCACGTCCATCATGAGCCTGGTGGCCTTGTCCTTGGGGTAGCCGAAGTACGCCTGGAACACGTACGTCACGTAGCTCATGAGGTTGACCGGGTCGTTGTGCACCAGGGTCACCCAGGGGACGTCGGGTTCGGGGACCGCGAAGGTCTCTTCGGCCGACTCGGTGCGTTCGATCTCAATGGGAGCAACACTCACTTGTCCCATGCTGCCACCGTGACGGCCCGGTCGCACAAACGGGCCCTACATCTCGTCAGTTTGACGAGATGTGCGCTAGCATCCGTGACATGAACCCTGCGGACCTGGGCCTGCCGGTGGACGTGCCGTCGACAGCGCTCTTCACGGACCATTACGAGCTCACGATGTTGCAGGCCGCCCTGGCCAACGGCACGGCCGACCGCCGCTCGGTCTTCGAGGCCTTCACCCGGCGGCTGCCCGAGGGGCGGCGCTACGGCGTGGTGGCGGGCACCGGACGCGTGCTGGACGCGGTGGAGAACTTCCGCTTCGACAGCGCCGTGCTGGAGTTCCTGCGCGAGCGGGCCGTCGTCGACATGCGCACGCTCGACTGGCTGGCCTCGTACCGCTTCTCGGGCGACATCTGGGGCTACCCGGAGGGCGAGGTCTACTTCCCGGGCTCGCCGATCCTGCGGGTCGAGGGCAGCTTCGCCGAGTGCGTGCTGCTGGAGACCGTGATCCTCTCGATCCTGAACCACGACTCGGCGATCGCCGCGGCCGCCTCCCGGATGTCCTCGGCGGCGGGCGGCCGGCCGCTGATCGAGATGGGTGCACGGCGCACGCACGAGCTGGCGGCCGTGGCCTCGGCGCGGGCCGCGTACGTCGGCGGCTTCACCTCGACGTCGGACCTGGCGGCCGGGTTCCGGTACGGGATCCCCACGGTCGGCACGAGCGCCCACGCCTTCACCCTGGTGCACGACAACGAGCGGGACGCCTTCACGGCGCAGGTGGCCTCCCTCGGCAGCGGGACGACCCTGCTGGTGGACACGTACGACGTGGCGGAGGCGGTACGGACGGCCGTGGAGGTCGCGGGGCAGGGCCTCGGGGCCGTGCGCATCGACTCCGGCGACCTGCTGCTGGTCGCGCACCGGGTGCGGCAGCAGCTGGACGAGCTGGGGGCGACGGGCACGAAGATCGTGGTGACCTCGGACCTGGACGAGTACGCCATCGCCTCGCTGGCGGCGGCGCCGGTGGACGCGTACGGGGTGGGCACGCAGCTGGTGACGGGCAGCGGGCACCCGACGTGCTCGATGGTCTACAAGCTGGTGGCGCGGGCCGTCTCGGCGGACCCGAAGGCCCCGCTGGCGCCGGTGGCGAAGAAGTCCTCGGGCGGCAAGACGTCGATCGGCGGCCGCAAGTGGGCGGCGCGGCGGCAGGACGCCGAGGGGGTGGCGGAGGCCGAGGTGATCGGTACCGGGCCGGTGCCGGCGGCCCTGGCCGATGCGCAGCTGCTGGTGGAGCTGGTGAAGGGCGGCGAGGTGGTCGCGCGCGAGCCGCTGGAGGCCGCGCGCGACCGGCACCGCGCCGCCCGCGCCGGCCTCCCGCTCTCCGCGATGCAGCTCTCGCGGGGCGAGGCCGTGATCCCCACGGAATACGCGTAGCGCGGACGGACCCCGGGTCCCCCCGGACGGAGTCCGGGGGGAGTTTGAGGCGCGGGGGTCCGGGGGCAGAGCCCCCGGCAACGGCGCTGCACACCACCACCACGAGCCGAAGGGCACCGGACATGCACCGCGCACTGATCGTCGTCGACGTACAGAACGACTTCTGCGAAGGCGGCAGCCTCGCGGTCGCCGGCGGGGCGGATGTCGCCGCCGCCGTCACCGAGCTCATCGGGCAGGCCACCGCCGGCTACCGGCACGTCGTCGCCACCCGCGACCACCACATCGACCCCGGGTCGCACTTCGCGCACCCGCCGGCCCGGCCGGACTACGAGACCTCCTGGCCGGTGCACTGCGTCGCGGGGACCGAGGGCGTCGGGTTCCACCCGAACTTCGCTCCCGCCGTGGCCTCGGGGGCCGTCGCCGCCGTCTTCGACAAGGGGGCGTACGAGGCTGCGTACAGCGGTTTCGAGGGGGCCGACGAGAACGGGCGGGGCCTGGCCGACTGGCTGCGCGAGCGCGAGGTGACCGAGGTCGACGTCGTCGGCATCGCGACCGACCACTGCGTGAAGGCCACGGCCCTGGACGCGGCCCGCGCCGGTTTCACCACCCGCGTGCTGCTGGACCTGACGGCGGCAGTGGCCCCCCAGAGCGCCGCACGGGCCCTGGAGGAGCTCCGCGCGGCCGGGGTGACCCTGACGGGCCGCGGCGCCTAGGCGCCCCCCAGGAGGGCCCGGATCGGGTGCCACAGCTCGGCCGCCCGGTCCGGGGCGCAGCGCCAGAGCAAGCCGTCCGGGTGGTGCAGGACGGCGGTGACCTCGTCCGGGCTCGGCGGCTGGGCGTTGCCGCGCAGGTACACCGCCCGCATCCCGAGGTTCCGCAGCCTGGTCAGGGCGCGGGCCCGGTTCGCGGCGTGTACGAGCACCCGTACGTTTCCGCCCTCACCGGTCGGTCTGGGCAGCGTGAGCGCGACCACGACGCTGCCGCCTGGCAATCTCACGAAACCTCCACCGGGCATGATCCTCAGCTCCCCCGTGTCTCCCCTGTCAATAAGAACTCGCACCACGCATCTAAACGCGATCGGCCGCCGCCCGCTAGAGGGCGACGGCCGATCATGCTTTGACCTGCGGTTTTATCGACTACTTCGCGGCGGGGCCGACCTCGACCGTCATCTGGAGACCGTCGTACGGCTCCTTGACGATCTTGATCTTGGTGTTGGTGTCAGCGACCTTCACCGAACCGGTCGGGTTCTCGTCGTAGTAGTACTTGCCCTTGTGGTCGTCGAAGACCAGGTTGGCGGGCTTCGGCTTGAGGAAGAGCGCCTCGCCGTTCTTGTGCAGGGTGAACGCGTCCGTGGAGTACGCGCTGAACGGAGCGTCGTACGGCTGGATCTTGTTCCGCAGCAGGGTGCCGTCCGACCACTTCATCGGCTTGGCGTTGGCGTCGATCGGAAGGATCAGACCGGAGCCCGGGTGCTGGCTGGTGTTGTTGTCCTTCTGGGACTTGTCCCAGAGCCAGATCAGCAGGCCGTCCTGGTACGGGTAGTGCTCCACCCAGTTCGGCTTGGTGTTGCTGAAGCCGAAGTTGTACGGGCCGACCTTGAGGGTCGAGTCGTACGAGACGTAGCGGCGGTTCTCGGCCAGGTAGTACTGCGGGTACTCCTTGGTGAAACCGGCGCCGATGCGCGAGAAGCCCTTGCCGGTCCAGCCGTTGTCGCCGTTCTCGGCGCCGTCGGTGAACAGGCTGGAGCCGTCCGCGGTGACGTTGACGGCGTCGGCCGTGAAGCCCTTGCCGCCCGCGCCGCCGTCCGTCTGGTAGCGGAAGCGGAGGTCGATCTTCTTGCCCGCGTAGGCGTCGAGCGGGTAGTTCAGCGACTTCCAGGCGCCGGAGACGCCGGTCAGCGAGGGGCTGCCGGAGGCGTCGGCCGGGATGGCCGCACCGTCGGCGGTGCCGGCCAGCGCGGTCCAGGTGGCGCCGCCGTCCGTGGACACCTCGGTGTAGAGGAAGTCGTAGTCCGCCTCGATGTCCCACCAGCCCTTGAGGGACAGGGCCGCGGAGGACTTGCCGGTGAGGTCGAGCGACCGGGTGAGGGTGTTCTTGAGGTCGTCACCCATGTTGCTCCACCACTGCGAGGAACCCTCGGCGGGAGCGACGATGTCGGTCTGGACCTGCTTCTTGGGCAGCTCGACGACCAGGGCCTGCTTGTCCTTGGTGTTGAACGCCGAAACGCCCAGCTTGTGGGTGGACTTCGTCGCGGCCTTGGCCGTGTCGTAGTTCAGCCAGCCCAGCTGGAGCTTGTCCCAGGCAGTCATGTCGCCCGGGAGGTCGCCTATGGAGTCCTTGCCGTTGCCGAGCCAGGAGCCCGCCGACATCAGGGACCAGAAGCCGACCGAGTTCTCGCCGCCACCGGAGGTGTCGTAGAGGTCCGGCAGGCCCAGGTCGTGGCCGTACTCGTGCGCGAAGACGCCGAGGCCGCCGTTCTCCGGCTGCATCGTGTAGTCGCCGACCCACAGGCCGGTGTTGCCGATCTGGGTGCCGCCGGCCTTGTTGTTCGCCGGGCCGGTCTTGCCCGCGTCGGTGCCGTAGGCGTACCAGCGGTGCGCCCACAGGGCGTTCGTGCCCTGCACGCCGCCGCCGGCCGACTCGTCCTCGCCCGCGTGGACGATCTGGAAGTGGTCGATGTAGCCGTCGGGCTCGTTGAAGTTGCCGTCGCCGTCGAAGTCGTTGCGGTCCCACTGGTCGTACTGGGACAGCTGCGCCTTGATCTCGGCGTCGGTCTTGCCGGCCTTCTTCTGGGCCTCCGCCCACGCGGTGACGCCGTCACGGACGGTGTCCCACACGTTGGAGCAGTTGGTCTGGCCGCAGTAGTTCGAGCCGTAACGGGCCTCGTTGTTCGGGATCTTGACCCAGTCGGCGACCTGACCGTCGACCGAGTAGCGACCCGAGGAGGTCTTCTCGTAGTAGGTCTTCAGCGAGTTCTTGCCCTGGCCGGTACCGAAGTACAGGTCCTGGAAGTAGTCGCGGCTGAAGTCCTTGCGCCACGCGGTGCTGTTGTTCGTGGCGCGGTCCGGCTGCGCGATGGTGTTGTGCATCGGGCCGGGGGTGCCACCGTACTTCGGAGCCGGGGGCTTGGGGCCGGTCGGGCCGTCCGGGTCGAACATGGTCGTGTTGTCGACCTGGTCGCCGAACTCGACGAGGATCGTGAAGATCTTGTCGGTCTTCTCGCGGCCGAGCTCGACGTACTTCTTGTCGTCGAGCTTGACGACCTTCGAGGCACCGCGCTGCTCGACGTCCTTCTTGCCGCTCAGCACCTGCTCCAGCGCGGCCTCGCGCTGCTGCGCCTGCTGGTCGCTGAACGGGCCCTTGAGGTTGTGCTCGACCTTCTCCTTGGCGGGAGCGGTCGGGTCCTCGTGGTTGGCGGCCGGCGCGGGGGTCTGTCCCGCGACGGTGGCCTGTGCGGTGGTGAAGGCGGCGCCGGTGGCCGCCGTGGCGGCCAGGGTCACGGCGACTGCGGTGGCACGCAGCGCTCGTCGTCTCACGGAATTGCCGGTCACTTGATGTCGTTCCCCTCCCGCGGCCGCGACATAGGTCGGAACGTCTCCATTGGAGCGGGGGGTTCCGCGCGGCGCGCGTCTCAAGTGACGACATTTGACCGGAGAGTCGAAAGAAAAGACAGACCTTGACTTGTTCCTTACAACTGCACTATGCGGGCAAGGAGTTCCGCTATTCGGACGTTCCACGGTCATAAGGGGCGAACGGCACTTCCCGACCTTGAGGATCACCGGAGAATGACCCCCGTGCGCCCCCCGTGCTCCGGCACCGTGGGTTAGGTCGTGCTTACCGGTAGTTCCGCTCGGGCATCCACCGTCGTAGAGTCACTTGACGCGCGACCGAGTTGAGCCGACTCCCCCTCCCGCCTTGAGGACGGATATCGCCATGCCGCGTCCGACTGCCGCACAGCTCGCCTACGGGTCCGCCACCGTCATCGTGTCGACGATCGCCATGCTGCTGCTCTCGCAGACGAGCACCGGGCTCGGAGTCGCGGTCATCTCCGCGGCCGCGCTCGCGCTCGGGCTCCTCGTCGCGCTCACCGTGCCCCTCCCACGGCGGCGCGGGAGGCACGCGGCGGGGCGTACGGGCCCCGCGGCCGCCCCCGCCGGCCCGGACGCGAACGCGACGGCGGCCGCCCGGGTACCCGAACCCCGGACGGCCGCGGCCGAACACCCCGTCCACCACTGACGGCGCGCGCCGCCTCCGCCGCACGACGCGGCGTACGAAGCCGCGCACAACGCGGCGCGGACGGCCTCCCGGTGGGGAGGGCCGCCCGCGTCGCTCCGAGCGCTGCGCCGTGCGGGTCTTATGTGACGCGGACCACCACGGTCTTGCCGACCTTGTCGTGCAGGCCCTGCTTGTACGGCTTGTCGACGAGCATCGAGATGACCAGCGCGATCGGCCACAGGCAGAAGCAGCAGATCAGCGTCGGCAGCCAGAGCACGGCGGCGCGGGCCAGCGCGGCGTTGGACTGCGGGACGCTGCCGTCGTTGAGCATCGCGACGCGCAGGCCCATCCACTTCTTGCCGAGGGTCTGGCCGTTCTTCTTCGTCAGCAACCAGTCGTAGCCGACGTACGCGGCGATCGAGATCAGGGTCATGATCAGGCCGCTGCCGCTGTAGGACTTGGTGATGACCTCGCTGACGTCCTCGCCCTTGTCCGTCTCGACGGTGTAGCGGTTCGCGCCGAAGGCCAGCTGGATCAGGAACAGCGGGACGGCGACGATCACCACGTCGATGATGCGGGCGGCGAGCCGCTTGCCGAAGTCGGCGAGCGGCGGCATGCCGGCGAGCGGGTCGGGCATGCCGTAGCCACCGCCGCCGCCGTACGGGTCACCACCGCCGTCGTACGGGGGAGGCGGGGGCGGATATCCGCCCCCGCCGCCCCCGCCCCCGGACGGGGGAGGCGGGGGCGGGAAGCCTCCGCCGCCGGGGGGCGGCGAGCCGTACGGCGAACCGCCCGACGGGGGCGTCGGTCCCTGTGGCTTCTTGAGGAACGGGTCCTCCTCGGGCGGCTCGCCCGGCGGCGGCTGGTCGGTACTCATGGCCCGAGTCGAACCCGGCCGCGCCGTCCCCGCAACGGGACCGCGTCCGTTCGGGGCACGGGCCTAGCGGGAGACGTACGTGCGGGCGGCCTTGTCGTGCCAGGCCTGGCGGCGGGGCCGGTCCACGAGGCACCGGAGGCTGCCCGGGAGGCCGAGGAAGGCGTAGACCAACCAGCGCCGCAGGGCCGCGCCGAAGGTGGGCGGGCGCAGCGTGGCGGTGGCCAGGACCCGTACGCCGAACAGCTTCTTGCCCGGGGTGCGGCCCCAACGGGCGGTCGGCACGGCCTCGTAGAGGACTCCGAAGAGCAGTACGGCGCCCAGCACCAGGGCGAGCCGGCCGCAGACGGCGGCGTCGAGAAGCCACACGGTGGTGGTCCGTCCGCTCAGCCGGGCGGCGTCCACCTTGGCCTGGAGGTGCGCGGTCGTCTCGGGCACGAGGGGCAGCGCGGTCCCCGCGGCGACGGCGCCGAACACGAGGGTGTCCACGAGCCGGGCCGCGGCCCGTCGCGCCAGCCCGGCGGGGCGTACGGCGCGCTCCGCCATCCGCTCGAAGACGGCCCGTTCGGTACGGCGGGGGGCGGCGGCCTCGGGTGCGGCGGGCTCAGCGGGCCCGGCGGGCAGGAGGTCGACGGGCTCGGGCTCGACGGGCTCGGGGGCCGCGGCCACGACGGGCCGCTCGCC
>NZ_JBHWVM010000141.1:0-13374 GCF_042736805.1 Streptomyces sp. NPDC060031 | reverse complement strand
CCCCGTTCAACCGGAGCTTCGTTGCGTACGTGACGGGCGGCCCGACTACCTGACCTGCGAACTCACGCGATCATCAGGACTTTGAAACGCCCCTGACCCTCGGGCGGGTTGAAGTACAGACCGACGACGTCGTAGACCTTCTCCACAAACAACGGCTAGTACTCCAGCCGGAGATCGAGGTCGACGGCGGTGACACGGATCGGTGAAACGCTCCGGGCCCGTCCGTACACGTTCCTGAGCAAGCATCAGGAAATCCTTGTGGGCATCGAGCCGGGCGCCTTAGTTTCGAATCGTCTCGACCGAGAGACGAAATTCCAACGGGCCGGGCGGCGCACACCCGAACGGTTTCCATCGGAATTCACCTGTCACCCTGCTTGGAGTAATCGTGAGCGACATTCAGAAGGCCGATGCGGCGACCACGTCGGACGAATTCGACGTCGAGGTCAGCGACGAGGACCTGGAGGTCGTCTCGGGCGGCCTCGAGCGCATCTGACGTCCGTCCGGGCCGGGTGTCGGCGCACGCCGCCGGCACCCGGCCCTCGTCCGCAAGGGGGACCGTGTGTCGAACCTGCCGAGCGATCTGGCGCGCGACTTCCAGGAGTTGCGCGAGCGCATCACCCGCAAGGCGTCGTCCGCCTGGTTCCGGGAGAAGCGTCAGGAGATCGAGAACCTGGCCCCCTACGACCCCGGTCGGGGGCGTGAGCGCCTCGATCACCTGCTGACCACCGCCGCGCGGCGGGTCCCGTACTACCGCGCCCTGCACGATCGCGAACGGCTGAGCCTGGGTGACTTCCCGCTGACCCGCAAGGAAGATCTGCGCGCGCACTTCGTCGACTTCATCAGCCGCGACGCGACGGGCCTGATGGCCCCCGGCGCGTTCTTCCTCACCCAGACCAGCGGCAGCACCGGCCAGCCCGTCACCCTGCTGTCCACCGCAGAGACCGGCGGCCTCTCGAACAAGGTGGTCCGCGAGCGGTTCAGTGCCTTCCTCGGCCTGCCGGACACCGGGGCCGTCCTCAATATGGGGCTGCTCTTCCCCGGCACCCCGCTCCTCGAACCGGTGATGCTGCCCCGCCCCTACGTCAAGTGCAACCTGCGCGGCTACGACCCCGACGCGCCCGACGTCGTCGCCGACTACGAGGCTGTGGTCGGCCGCTTCCCGGTCGACGCGATCACCGGCTCCTCCAGCCGCGTCATCGCCCTGGCCCGGTACTGCCTGAGCCGGGGCATCACCCTGCGCCCGCAGGGCGTCGTCGCCACCTACGAGCACATGCCCGACAGTGGCCGCCGCATCACCGAGGAGGCGTTCGGCCGTCCGGTGACCATGCTGTACGCGACGTCGGAGACCGGATACGCGGCCTTCGAATGCGGGCAGCGGCGGATGCACTTCCAGGACGACCTGGTCCTGCCCGAGATCGAGCCGGTCGGCGACGAGGGGGCGGGCGCCATATCCCTGACGTCCCTGCTCTCCACCCCCATGCCGATCATCCGCTACGTGACGGGCGACCTCGCGCCCCGGCCCGTCGACTGCGGGTGCGGCCTGCCCGGCACCGTGACCGACGCCCTCCTGGGCCGGGCCCGCAACAGCCTGGTCGGCCTCGACGGATCGCTCTACTCGCCTTACGCGCTGCTCGCCGCGCTGGCCGCCGCCGGTCTGCCGGACTTCCAGGTCGTCCAGCACGAACCCGGCACGCTCGACCTCGTGACCGTCGGCCCGGTGGAAGCCGCCGCGGACTGCGTGCGGGACGTCAACAGGGGGCTCGACGCGCACTTCGGTGCCCGGCAGGGCTTCCGCCTGCGCCACCGACCGCACCACGCCTTCCGGTTCACCGCGAGCGGCAAGCGCAACCCCGTGGTGCAGCGATTGCAACTGCCGGACGCTCCCGAACGTTCGGCCTACCTGTAATGGCCCGCGGTGACACCCGGGCCGTCTGGGCCGAGCCGCTCGGGGAGTCGGTTCCCTTCGCGCACGAGGGGCCGACCAACGGCGGCGGCGTCGTCCTTCCCGGGCAGACCGACGACGTTTCCAGGTGGGTGACGAGAGAACAGATGCGGTGCGCCGTGGAACGCGGCGACCCCACGGCCCTGTGGTACTACAGCGGTACCTACCGGGGGAAGCCGGTCGAAGGGGTGGCGAAGGCCACGGCCGAGAAGTACGGCGGGCAGACGATGATGATGCTCATCGAAGAGCTCGGCCTGCCCACCCCGTACTACTGCGACTACTCCGAAAGGGCCGCGGCCTTTTGGCGGCGCGCCTCCGTGGGATTCTCCGAGGCTGCGCGGGGCGAGGTGCGGATCGTCCTCGGCGACGCCGTCAGGAGGGGAAACACCTGGCAGCGGGTGGAATGCCCGGTGCTCATGGCGAACCCGCGCGTCACCGCCGTCCTGTGGGCCCGGCCGGGCGCCCGCTTCCGCAAGTTCCTGGACACGGGGCAGTCCGATCCGCGCGATCACCTCCCCGACGGAGTCACCGTGCAGGAGCCGTTGCCCCATTTCCCGGCCGGGTCGGCGGCGGAACAGGGCCTCGTCCGGGGCCTCGTCCGGGCGTCCGTGGCATGAATCGATGACACCTTCCTCCCGTCGTTCGGCACGCTCCGGAGCAAGTGCGAGAAGGGCCTTGTCGACGCTTCCCGGGGCGGCCTAGGTTCGGTTTGTCTCGCCGAGAGACGAATTCGCGAAGAACCGATCTGGAGGGCCGCGTTGAATTCGCCGAACGACCTCGCCCACGACCTACGGGACATGCGCGCACGGATGGCGCGCAAAACCCGATCCTCCTGGTTCCGGGAGAAGCGCCAGGAGATATCGGAACTGGCCGCGTACGACCGGGGCCAGGACCGGGGCGCCGAGCGCCTGGGCCGGCTGCTGTCCACCGCCCAGGAGCGGGTGCCCCGCTACCGTGCGCTGCGCGACCGGGAGCAGGTGGAGCTGAGCGACTTTCCGCTGACCCGCAAGGGCGATCTGCGCGCCCACTTCTTCGACTCCATCAGCCGTGATGCGACGGGCCTGATGGAGCCCGGTCGCTTCTTCCTCACCCAGACCAGCGGCAGCACCGGCCAACCTGTCGCCCTGCTCTCCACCGCGGAGACCGGCGGCCTGTCGAACGACGTGGTCCGGGAGCGCTTCAGCGCCCACCTCGGCCTCCCGGACAGCGGAACGGTCCTCAACGTGGGACTGCTCTTCGGCGGCACGCCGCTGCTCGAACCGATGATGCTGCCGCGCCCCTACGTCAAGTGCAACCTCGGCGGCTTCGACCCCGATTCGCCCGGGATCGTCGCCGACTACGAGGCCGTGGTGGGCCGACTGCCGGTCGACCTGGTCACCGGTTCGTCGAGCCGGGTGATCGCATTGGCGCGCTACTGCGCCGACCGCGGCATCAGTCTCCGGCCGCAGGGCGTCGTCGCCACCTACGAGCACATGCCCGACAGCGGACGCCGCCTGGTCGAGGAGACCTTCGAATGCAAGGTGACGATGCTCTACGCCACGTCGGAGACCGGATACGCGGCCTTCGAATGCGGACGGCGGCGGATGCACTTCCAGGACGACTTCGTCCTGCCGGAGATCATTGCGGCGGGAGACGACGAGGTGGGCGAGATCGTCCTTACCCAGCTGCTCTCCACCCCCATGCCGGTGATCCGCTACGTCACGGGCGACCTGGCGCCCCGGCCCACCACCTGCGACTGCGGACTCCCGGGGACGGTGACCGACGGCCTGCTCGGCCGGACCGGGAGCAGCCTCGTCGGGATCGACGGGGCGGCCTACTCGCCGTACGCGCTCCTCGCCGCGCTCTGTGCGGCCGGGCTGCCGGACTTCCAGGTGGTGCAGCACGAACCCGGGCTACTCGACCTCGTCACGGTGGGTGCCCGGGCCGACGCGGCGGTGACGGTGCGATCGGTGAACGCGCGGCTCGGCGAGCACTTCGGGACCCGCGGGGGATTCCGCCTCAGGCACCGGCCGGAGGCCGGTTTCGTGCTCACAGCGGGCGGCAAGCGCAACCCCGTGGTCCAGCGCCTGGAGGTCGAGCAGGCCCCGGAACGCACCCGGTACATCCACTCCTGAAGAACGTGTCGGCCGGGCACGACCACCGACGCCACCGGCCGCACCGGCCCCGCCCCCGCTCCCGCCCCGACCCGGCCCCGCCCCGAGCGGTCGCCGTCCGAACGACCTGGAGATCCCCCGTGACAGGCGCGCCCGAAGTCCAGCAGCAGTCGCAGCCGCTCGCCAACGGCACCGACCACATCGAGCACCTCCACCGGGCGCTCGACCTGCTGGAGGTCGAGCGGATCCAGGCGTGGGGGAACGAGCTGGCCGCGCGGCTCCAGCGCGGCGCGCGCCTGCTGGCGGCCGGCAACGGCGGTTCGGCGGCCGAGGCCCAACACCTCACCTCGGAGCTGGTCGGGCGGCTGCGGGACGACCGCCAGCCGTTGTCGGCGATCGCCCTGCACGCCGACACCTCGGCGGTCACGGCCATCGGCAACGACTACGGGTACGACGAGGTCTTCGCCCGCCAAGTACGGGCCCACGGCCGCCCCGGCGACGTCCTGCTGCTGTTGTCGACGTCCGGCCGCAGCGGGAACCTCCTGCGGGCGGCCGGGGCGGCCCGCGAGCGGGGCATGACGGTCTGGGCCCTCACCGGCGCCGCACCGAACCCGCTCGGCGAACTCGCCGACGAGGCCGTCCGCGCGCACGGTCCTACCGCAACCGTGCAGGAATGCCACTTGGTGGCCGTGCACGTCCTGTGCGCCAGTGTCGACATCGCGCTCGGCGTCTGCCCGCCGCTGACCCGCGCGGGCGGGCGCCTGCTGTTCGCAGGCAACGGCGGCTCAGCAGCCGAGGCCCAGCACCTGACCTCCGAGCTGGTCGGCCGATTCCGCGCCGAACGGGCGCCGCTGTCCGCGATCGCGCTGCACGCCGACTCCTCCTCGGTGACCGCCATCACCAACGACTACGGGCCCGAACCGACCGCCCCCGCGGACGAGAAGCCCCAGGGCATCCGCCGCCTGGTGGTGGTCGGTGACGTGCTGCTGGACCGCGACATCGCCGGCACCGCCGACCGGCTTTCCCCGGAGGCCCCGGTCCCGCTCATCGCCGACGCCCGCACCACCGACCGCCCCGGCGGCGCCGGACTGGCCGCCCTTCTGGCCGCCCGGGAACCGGGCTGGCACGTCACCCTGGTGTGCGGCCTCGGGCATGACGCGCCCGGGGCACGGGTCCGCGCCCTGCTGGACGAGGCAGGCATCGAAGTCCTCGACCTCGCCACCAGCGGCACCACCCCGGTCAAGACCCGCGTGCGCGCCGCCGACCGCACCCTGCTCCGCTACGACACAGCTGCCGGCCCGCTGCCGCTCGGCCCGCTTCCCGACCCGGTCCGCACCCGGCTCGCCGAAGCCGCCGCCGTGCTCGTCTGCGACTACGGGCGCGGCATCACCTCCCACGACGAACTCCGCCAAGCCCTCACCGACGCTGCCGCGGGCCGCCCCCTGGTGTGGGACCCCCACCCCAACGGCACCGACCCGGTGCCGGGCACGGCCCTAGCCGTCCCGAACGCGGACGAAGCCCTCTTGCGTTCCGGCGTCCCCGGGCCACGCGATCTGGCGGGCGACACCGCCCGCGCCGTTCAGCTGCTCGCCGCGTGGCCGGTCAAGCAGATCGCCGTCACCCGAGGCCGCGACGGCGCGGTCCTGGTCGCCGACGCCGACGGCCACCCGCTGGCTGTCCCGGCCCGCCCGGCCTCCGGGGACACCTGCGGGGCTGGTGACCAGCTGGCGGTTACCGCGGCCGTGATGCTCGGGACCGGACGGCTGCCCTCCCACGCCTTGGCCGCGGCGGTGGACGCCGCGACCAGCTACGTCCGGGCCGGTGGCCCCGCCGGCCTGACCACCCCGCCAGCGTCCGGCCAGCCGGACCCGCTGGAAGTCGCCGCGCGGGTCCGGGAGCGCGGCGGGAAGGTTGTGGGCGCTGGCGGCTGCTTCGACCTGCTGCACGCCGGACACCTCTCCCTCCTCGCCCAGGCCCGCCAGCTGGGCGAGGTCCTGATCGTGTGCATCAACAGCGACGCCTCCGTCCAACGGCTCAAGGGCGCGGACCGCCCGGTCGTCGGCGAACAGGAGCGGGCAGCCCTCCTGGAGGCCCTGGACTGCGTGGATGGCGTGCTCGTCTTCGGTGAGGACACCCCCGAGAAGGTGCTGGCCGAGCTCCGCCCCGACATCTGGGTCAAGGGCGGCGACTACGCGGGCCGGCGGATCCCCGAAGCGGACCTGGTGGAGAGCTGGGGAGGCGAAGTCGTCACCGTGCCCTACCTGGACGGCTACTCCACCACCACCCGGATCGACCGGCTCACCCAGCAGGCAGGTACCCGGTGACCCACAACGTGTTGGTCACCGGCGCGGCCGGCTTCATCGGCCGGCACACCGTGTCCGCCTTCCGCCAGGCCGGGCACCAGGTCACCGCCATCGACATGCGACCCGCCCCAGCCCACCTCACCCGTTCGGCCCGCTGGTACCGCGGCGACTTCGCCGCCCCGGCCCTCCTCGACGCGATCGCCACCGGCCGCTACACCACGGTCGTGCACCAAGCGGGGATCAGCGACACCCGAGCCCCCGCCGGACCCGAACTGGAGGAGACCAACACCGAAGGCCCCCTCCGGCTCGCCGCCGCCTGCCGCACCGGCGGCGCCCGCCTGATCTACGCCTCCTCCCACTCCGTCTACGGCACCCTCCACCACCGCGCACCGATCGCCGAAGACGCGGACACTGACACCACCCGCTGCTCCGGCCCACTGAACCCGTACGCGGCCTCCAAGCTGGCCCTCGACCAGCAGATGCGCGCCCGACACGGCCCCGACCTGAACTGGGTAGGACTGCGCTACACCAACGTGATCGGCCCCGACGAGGGCGACAAAGGCCCGATGGCCTCGATCCTGTCCCAGCTCCTGCGCCAAGCCGCCAGCACGGGGCGGATCCGTGTCTTCGACGACTCCCTGACCGCCGCCCGCGACTACATCCCCGTCGAGACCGTCACTGCCACCATCCTCCAGCTCGCTACCGTCCAGCCCCCCGTACCTGCCGCGGTCTACAACCTCGGCGCCGGTGTGGCCGTCTCCTTCGCCGACATCGTCCAGTGGTGCGCCCGCCTGCACCGCGAGGCCACGGGCTCGCCCCTGCTTGCCGAGCTCGTTTCGAACCTGGTCACCGCGGCCTACCAGTACTTCACTTGTGCGGACATGACCGCGCTCGACAAGGTCCTGCCCGAGAGGCCTACCGTGTCGGCAGTGTCCGTCGAAGCCCGCGCCGCCGAGCTGTTCAAAGCCTTCCGCAGCTGTGCAACGGGCTGAGTCGACCGTCCCCGGGCCCTCCGCCGACGTCGTTCCCCGGCCGTGGCGGCCGGCGGTGTTCCTCGACCGCGACGGCACCCTCACCGAGCCCCGCCACTACCCCGCCCACCCCGACGAACTGGTCCTCCAGCCAGACATCGGCGCCCCCCTGCGCGCCCTCCAGAACGAGGGCTATGCCCTGGTCGTCGTCACCAACCAAAGCGGACTCGCCCGCGGGTTGCTCGACACCGCCATCCTGGACGCGATGCACGACCGGCTCCGCGGCCTCCTTGACCGTCATGGGGTCCACCTCGACGGCATCTATGCCTGTTCTCACCATCCTGATGGCACGGTGCACCATTACCGCAAAGTCTGTGCCTGTCGGAAGCCCGCCCCCGGCATGCTCTACCAAGCCGCCCACGACCTTGACCTCGACCTCACCCGATCGTGGACGGTAGGCGACTCCGCCTGCGACATCGGCGCCGGCCACCGGGCCGGAACCCGCACCGTACTCGTTGGGTCCCGGTCTTCCGATGCCGTCCCGCACCTGCACGGTGCGACGACATCCGACGCGCTCTGGCAACTATGCCTGTCCCTCCTCGGGACGTCGTGCCGGAGCCCTTCTCCGTACCGCCCGCACGACCGCCCCGAAACCAGAGGCACATGACCGCAGGGTCGCCTCCCCGGCACATCCCGAAATTACCAATCTTGAAAGCGGCGCGCTTTCCATAGCAGGGTATCGACTTCCGCGACCTTGGACCGCTGCCGGCTCCGCTAGGCCCGCTCGGGTTGCAGGACGGATATGGGATGTCCTGGCCCCAATGAGAGCTGAGCGGTGCGCGCGAGCCAACTGGTGATCAAGGTGTGGGAGCGACGGCAATGACTGGTGCGTCTGGTGGTGCAGTCGCACTGACCGGGGGTCGCATCTCTGGAAATCTTCGAGAAGCAGGATTTCCTTGGCGCCCCGAAATACCTGGGACAGGTGGACGGTAAAGACATCCTCAGCTATATCGAGGGCGATGTTCCGGCGAAATTCCAGCCCTGGTCCAACGACCAGGTGCGGGCAGCGGCTCGTCTGCTGCGTGGGATGCACGACGCCACGCGGGGAAGCGATCTGGCCGGCCGATTCGACGTGGTATGCCACCATCGACTTCGATCAGGCTGCTCCGCGGCAGGCGGCGCGGCCGCCTGGACGGCGGGTGCCGCGGCCGCAGGAGCGGCCGCCGAACCGGCCGACCCGCTGGCGGTGGTCGCCCGGGTGCGCGCTGCGGGCGGCACGGTGGTGGCGACCGGCGGCTGTTTCGACCTGCTGCACGCGGGCCACGTGGCCCTCCTCGAAAGCGCCCGTGGGCGGCTGCCTGGTGGTGTGCCTCAACGACGACGACTCCGTCCGTCGGCTGAAGGGACCGCAGCGCCCGGTCGTCACGGCCTCGGACCGGGCGGCGGTGCTGGCCTCGCTGGCCTCCGTGGACGGGGTGGTGGTCTTCGCGGAGTCCACTCCGGCCGAGGCGCTGAGCCGGATCAGGCCCGACGTCTGCGTCGAGGGCGGCGACTACAGGGTGGACGACCTGCCCGAGGCGGCCCTGGTCGAGGGCTGGGGTGGCCGGACCGTGATCCTGCCCTACGTCGACGGGCGGTCGACCACCCGGACGGTCGACAAGATACTGCTGGACTGATGCCCGGTGGGCGCCGGGAGCCCGAAGTGTCCGCGCAGGGTGCGGCCCGAGTACTCGGTGCGCAGGACGCCGCGGTCCTGGAGCTCGGGCACCACCCGGTCGACGAACTCGTCCAGTCCGCCGGGGGCGTACCGGGGCACCAGGACGAACCCGTCGGCGCCGTCCGACTGGACGTAGTCGTTCATCTGCTCGGCCACGCGGGCGGGCGTGCCGATGAAGGGCCGGCCCGCGGTCAGCTTCATCACGAGCTCCCGGATGCCCAGGCTCTGCTCGGCGGCGAGGGCCCGCCACTTCTCCGCCCGGCGCGTGCGCACTGCGGCGTCGGCCAGCCCCGGCCACTCGGGCGGCGCCGCTTCGGGATCGGGGTCGATGTCCGGTAGCGGTCCGTCGGGGTCGTACGCCGACAGGTCGCGTCCCCAGGTGCGCTCCAGGTACCAGACGGCGAGCTGCGGGCTCACCGCCCGGCGTTGCGCGAGCGCGGCGTTCGCCCTGGCGTCCTCGTCGCAGTCGCCGAGGACGAACGACACCCCGGGCATGATCTTCACGTGCTCGGGGGCGCGACCGTGGCGGGCCACTCGGCGCTTGACGTCCGCGTAGAAGGCCTGACCGGACAGCCCCAGGTGACGGCTGTAGATCATCTCGGCCGTCGCGGCCGCGAACTCCCGGCCCTGCTCGGAGTCCCCCGCCTGGATGGTGAAGGGGTGGACCTGGGGGCAGGTCGGTACGGTGAACCGTCCGTCGATGCGGAAGTGCGGCCCTTCGTGGTGGAACCGGGTGGCCCCGTGCGGCCCCCAACCGCCCCACAGGGTCCTGGCGACGTCGATGAACTCCGCCGCCCGCAGGTAGCGGTCCGCGTGCGGGAGGTAGCCGCCGCGGCGGAAGTTCTCGCCCGTCCAGGCGTCCGGCGTGGTCACGACGTTCCAGCCGCACCGGCCACCGGAGAGGTGGTCCAAGGTGGCCAGCTTGCGCGCCACGTCGAAGGGCTCGTTGAAGGTGGCGTTGACGGTGGCGGCCAGCCCTATCCGGTCCGTTACGGACGCCAGCGCCGACAGCACGGTGATCTGGTCCAGCTGACCCGCGACGCCGACGTCGGAGACCTGGCCGCGGTGCTCCACCAGGCGCGGGAAGTCGGCGAGGAGGAAGGCGTCGAACTTGCCCCGCTCCGCGGTGCGGGCCAGGTGGGAGTACGAGGCGAAATCGACCTGGCTCCCGGCGCGCGGATCGCGCCAGGTGGTCATGTGGTTGACGGGGAAGAGCGCGGCGAGGTGCACCTGCTTGACGGGCTTGTTCATGGAGGGGGCCGCCTTTCAGGCCGAGAACACGTTCGGGGCCTTGGCGGGCAGGCCGAGCCGCGCGCGCAGGGTCGTTCCCCGGTGCGGGCGGAGCCAGGACCGCTGACGCAGGACCGGGACGACCTCCGCGGCGAACCGGGACAGCGTGGTGGGCAGGAACGCGGGGCGCAGATGGAACCCGTCGAGGTCCCCGGAATCCCACATGTCGCCGAGCAGGTGGGCGAGTTCGACCGGCGTGCCGGCGAACCTGGAGCGGCGCGACGCGGCGTCCCCGGTGCGACCGTCCCAGTCGGACACGCCGTGGTCGCCGGAGAACAGCACCTCCAGCTCGCCGATGACCCGGGTACGCGCTCTGACCCGTGCCCGGGCTGCCCGGGCGTCCGCGACCTCGACGAACACCATGTCGGCTCCGGGGGCGGGGGCCCGGTGTCCGCGCGGGTCGAAGTCGACCGCGAGGACGGGATGGCCCTGCGGCGGCCGCGGTACGTTCGCCGGGCCCTTGATGCGGAAGTGAGGTCCGGCGTGTTCGATGTGGCGCAGTTTGGACCGGTCGAGGAAGCGCCCGGTGGCCACCTCCCTGATCTCCGCACCGTCCTCCCAGCTGTCCCAGAGTTTGGTGACCGCATCGGTGAACTCGGCTTGCTCTGCGTCGAGTTCATCCGCCCCGGCTGCGGATTCGGGTCCGAAGTGCGCGGCCTCCGCCGCCGCGGTGACCACGCGCCGGCGCCAACCGGCCCGGCCCTGGCTGATGTGGTCGAGCGTGGCCAGTGCCCTGGAGACGTGGACGGGTTCGCAGTACGTGGTCGTCACCGTGGCCAGCAGGCCGATGGTGGTGGTCAGCGGAGCGATTCCGGCGAGCACGGTCACCGCGTCCTGGCGCCCCAGGGCGGCGCAGGGCCCCTCCGGGATCGCCATGGAGTCGTCCAGGGTCACGAAGTCGAGACCACCGCGTTCGGCTTGCTGTGCGAGCCGTCGTTGGCGCTCGGGGTCCAGTGGATCGCCGGGGGAATGCCACCGGGAGTCCGGATGGCAGCCGGTCGCGTCGATGGCCATGCCGAGGAACATCGGGGAGCTCCTCTCGAAGAGCGGTTCACGGGCTGGTGGTTGACGGACGGGCGCCCCGTCGATCGGGGACTGCCGCTGGGCCCGCAGCCTAGGCCGGGAGCGCCGGCCGACCGGGCTTTCCGGGAGAAGGGCAGCGCATCCGTCCGAGGCGGCCGGGGCAATTGCACGGATCGGTGAAACGGTGGAGTCATGGCCGTGCAAGCAATGGAGCAACTGTCGAAAAGGGCTTGTCGGCCACTTCGGGACGCCCTTAAGTTCGACCCATCCCACTCGAGGCAACTGATTCTTCGGAATTTCAGCTTGCTCGTCCCGTGAGAAGGAGAAGAACATGAGCGACACCCAGAAGAACATGCCGGAGACCGCGTCGCAGGAGACCTCCCCCGAGGTCGACGACGAGGACCTGGAGGCGCTTTCGGGTGGTCTGGAAGTCATCTGACTGTCACGTTCCTGGTCGTGTACCGGCGGCGAGTGCCGCGGGTGCACGACCAGTTCCGTTTGGGGCCCTGCGTGCCGTGGTGCGGGCAAGGCTTCGCTTCCTGAATTCCCCGCGTCCCCGCCACCAGTAGAGAGCGCATGATGAAGGCCGCACAGGTGCGAGTCATCGAGTCCATGCAGGAATACGCGCCCCGGGCCGAGGAGAGGAGGATCTTCCTCGCCGGCGGAATGCACAATTGCCCCGACTGGCGCCACGACGCGATATCCGCCTTCCGTCGGGCCTGGCCCGGAGCCGGCGCCGACCGGTGCTCCTTGGCCCTTCTCAGTCCGCGCCGGGTCATCTCCGACGCGTCCGGCTTCAA
Source organism: Streptomyces sp. NPDC060031 (assembly GCF_042736805.1). Classification (NCBI taxonomy): domain Bacteria; kingdom Bacillati; phylum Actinomycetota; class Actinomycetes; order Kitasatosporales; family Streptomycetaceae; genus Streptomyces; species Streptomyces sp. NPDC060031. Next base: position 1,235 of record NZ_JBHWVM010000141.1, on the reverse strand, counting down.
CGAGGCCATGGTGAGCTGGGAGCACCGGCACTTGGCCTTGGCGCACCTGGTGCTCTTCTGGTTTCCGAGCGGAAATGCCGCGCGGCCGGAACAGCCCATCGCGCTCTACGAACTGGGAGCGGCAGCCGCCACCGGGCGGATGGTCGCGGTGGGCGTCGAGGACGGGTACCGGCGCCGCCCGGACGTCCTGGCGCAGCTGCGCTGCGCGCGACCGGGCCTGGAGGTCCACGGCGACCTGCGCTCCACGGTGAGCGCCGCGGTGGCGGCGCTGTGCGCCGAGTCCCGTCCGCTCCGCAGTGTTTCGTGAGAGAAAGTGAGCCTCTGATGGATACCCTCCGCTCGTTGGTGGGAGACCCCGAGCCGTTCCTCGCGGCCGCGTGGCGACGTGAGGCCCGGGTGCTCGGTCCGGGCGTGCCGTACGCCCGCCCGGTGACGCTGGCCCACCTGGACGCCGCGCTGACCGGCGGCCTGCTCCGCAGGCCCTATCTGGAAATGGTCCACGGCGGACGGAACCTGGAACTGGGTGACTTCACCACCCCGCGAAGGGTCGGTGAACACGAGTTCCCCGGATACGCCGACGCGGACAAGGTGCTGCGGAGGATCTCCGCGGGAGCCACCCTGCTGATGCGCAACATCGAGCACTGGCATCCGGGGGTCGCTGCGTTCTCCGATCAGTTGGGCGCCGAACTCGGCCGTCCCGTCGAGGCGTTCGTCTTCGTCACGCCCTCGGGGGAACAGGGGCTCGGTTCGCACCGCGACGATGCGGACGTCTTCGTCGTACAACTGCACGGCAGCAAGAGGTGGCAGGTGCACGGCGTCCCGGGGGACGACGCGTGGGAGGTCGGATACGCGTCGGAACCGGGGCCGGTGGCACTGGAGACCACGGTGGAGCGTGGGCAGGTGCTCTACATCCCGCGCGGAGCACCGCACTCGGCCGTCGGCCGGAGCGGCGGTCTGTCCGTGCACCTGTCGCTGACGGTGCGCAGGCCCGGCGCCGACGCTCCGGGCGACCCGGTGGCGGACGCGCCGGTCGCGCCCTCGCTGGCGGCGCTGGCGGCCGCGCTCGACGGCTGAGGAGCAGGAAACCCCGCGCGGGCGCGGGCGTGAGGAACGGTCGTGCCGCTGTCGGCACGGCCGTTCTGTCGTTGTGTCGTTCGCGGGCTGCGGTTCGCGGGCCGCGGACGTGAATGGCGCCGCCGGATAGTGCTGCGGCGGCCGACGGGCAGGACGCAGTG
>NZ_JBHWVM010000140.1:3405-13562 GCF_042736805.1 Streptomyces sp. NPDC060031 | reverse complement strand
GGTCAGGCCCCCACCCTCCGGATAACGCATACCACCGGCATACCGCAGGGATCATGAACTGTCACTCCCCGACGACAACCCGCAAAGCTCAGTAGGTGCCGAGGGTGCGCCAGGACGGTGAAGCCGTTGGGGTCAGCAGACCTTCCGGTAGGGCACCTCGGGGAGGTACGTGTCCCAGTCGGCTTGTGGCAGTCCGCCTCCGGCTCGTTTGCAGATGTCGGCGGCTTCCCGGTCCGGGGCGATCGTGAACTCGTACATGGGCACGTGCTCGGTCGCTGTGCGTAGTGTGCGGTCGTCGGGGCTGAAGGCCAGGGACAGGGCGGCGCCTCCTGGCGCCGGGAGGGCGGGGCCGAGTGGTTGGTGGGATGCGAGGTTCCACATCCGCAGTGTTCCGTCGGTGCCCGCAGCGGCCAGGGTGCGGCTGTCGTGGGAGAAGGCGAGTGCGGAGATGAGGTCGGACGTTCCTGCGGCGTTGGGCCTGAAGGAGCCGGGCAGCACGCCCAGGTTTCGCTGGGCGGTGCCGTCCCAGAGTGTGACGCGGCCGGCTTCATCGCCGGTTGCCAGGTATTTGCCGTTTGGGCTGAACGCCACGGCGAGGGTTGTGTTCTGAGTGAGCGTACGAGGGATCAGTCGGCCGGATGGCAGGTCGGCCAGTTGGTTGTGCGATGTGACGATGAGATGTCCATCCGACCGGACGGCGAGTTGTTCTCCGCCGACGCCGGAGATCACGTACGTCTTGGTCCGCTGGGATATGTCCCAGACTTCCACCGACTCTTTCTGCGGCATCCGTGACGCCAGTAGCGATCTTCCGTCCGGCGTGAATGCGATCGCGTTGACGGTGTTCGCTGTGTACTGCGTGGGATCCACAAGGTCCAAAGTTGCGGTCGTGCGGCCAGTGGAGATGTCCCAGATGGACACCCTGGGTGGTGGACTGGACGGCGTGAGGTCGACGACGCCATAGGCGAAGGCTCGCCCGTCGGGACGGAACGCCATGAGGACGGTGCACGGGAGGGGAGCCGGCATACCGTCGGGGTGCGATGGGCAGGACACACCGGGCAGGTCAACGACGTTTCCTCCGCTGCGCAGATCTCGCAGCTGGAAGCGGTACGTGTGTTCGCCCGCGGACGACAGTAGCGTGGCAAGCGTGCTGCCGTCGGGGCTGAACTTGGCGGCTGCGGCTGGTTGACTCTTCCAAGCCGGGCCGAGGACATTCGTGAGGTCGATGGTGCGGACCTCTGCTCCGGTCAAACCCTCGAGGTAGCGGATCCTGTGCTCGTCCAGATCCAGCCTGAACTGGCTGGCGTCGGTGTTGGCCAGCGGATGCCGGAAGACGGGGACAGACGGCGTGTCAAGGCGCCATAGCAGCAACTCTTTGCCGTCCGACGCCAGCATGAACGTTCCGTCCGGGCTGAACGCCACCTCTGTGAGGTCGGCATGCTCGATCCGTGGGAGTTCTGTTCCTGAGGCGATATCCCAGATCCGGACTCCCCAGCTTTCGGTCACTGCCAGCCGATGGCTGTCCGGCGTGAACTGGACAGCTTGATTGAGGCACTGTTGCGCGGTGACGGCTGGAGCCCAGGGGACAGGGATTTCGCGCTGCTCGGGCACGTTCCACACCTGCACCGGCTCATCAGGAACGCACAGCGCCATCAGGCGGTCATCAGTGCTGACGGATGCATCAGGGTACGGGTAGTGATCCGGGCGGTTGTCCCGCCACATCTGTTGCTGTCTGAGGCCCGGGATGCGGCGCCACTCGTCGTGGCTGACCCGGCGGTGTTCGCTGCCTCTTGTCCGTCGTTCGAGCAGTACCCGGCGGCTGCGGAGATCCCGCACTTGGATCACGTCGTCTGAGCCGTCGGCGGCGTAGAGGAGCAGAGTCTGCCCACTCGTGCCGAACCGGACCCCAGTGAAGCGAAGGTTGGATGCGAACAAGTGGCGTGTTGCCGGGACTTCGCTAGTGCCATCCGCTGGCAGGTCCCACACGTTCACATAATCGAACCCGAAGACCGCGAGTGTCCGGGCGTCGGTGCTCATGTCAGTCACGGCGTCAGCCTCGTCCCCCAGGCCGGGGAGCGAGGCTGTCTGCCGATGCGTGTCGACGTCCCACTTCACGACTTGATCCCGGCCGATGCTGACCAACGTGCGCCCGTCGCCGCTGAGGGCGTGCATCTGCGGGGCGGCCTTGCCGGGCGGGGGATCGGTGAAGACATCCCGGTCCGGCTGGACGGCGGCGCCGAGCAGCGCGGACCGGGACTCGGGAAGGTCGGCGACCTTCCACGAGGCGACACTCAGCCGCATCGCCGTGACCGGGTCCGACGAGCGCATGCCGTCCGCGACCGCGGCGGCCTGGCGGGCGGCAACCTCCGTGCGGCGGTGTTCGCCGGTCCGGTTCTGCTGCCACGCGATCACCCCGGCCAGCAGCACCAGCACGACCAGGGCGGACAGTGTGGCGAGCAGGGTGCGCAGCCGTCGGGTGGAGCGCGCCGCGCTTCGGTGCTCCTCGTCGCGGGCGGTGAGACCGGCGGCCAGGAACTCGAGCTCCAGCGGGGTGAGATCATCCCGGTGCTCGACGGCTGCGAAGGTGGCTTCGGCCGCTGCCAAAAGGGTGCCCCGGTAGAGCGATCCGGGGTCACGACCCAGGTCCTCCCAGGTTCGTGCCGCTTCGGTGAGGCGCCGGTGGTGGCGCAGCCTGTCGCGGGCGTCTTCGACCCACGCGTTCAGCCGGGGCCAGCAGCTGATCAGTGCCTCGTGGGCCAGGCGCACCGTGTCGCCGTCCAGGGTGACCAGCCGAGCGCGGGCCAGGCCCTCCAGCACCGACGCGGCACCGGCGTCTCCGGCGGCGGTTCCCAGGGACTCCAGCTCGGAGCGGTCGGCCGGACGGCCCGTGTCCTGCGCGCCGTCGCCCGGCGTGACCAGCCGCAGCAGGACGCGCCGGGCGACGACAGCCTGTTGCGCCGTCAGGCGGTTGTAGGCCCGCTCCGCGGTCCGGGCGATGGCGCCGCGCACACCGCCGGCGGCTTCATAGGCGGCCTCTGTCAGTGCCCTGCCCTTGCGGTTGCGCCAGGTCTCCAGCAGGGCGTGGGACAGCAATGGGAGTCCGCCCGGCTCGCCGTCGACCTCCTCGATGATCCTCGAGGTGAGGGCCCGTTCGACGATCAGGCCCTCGCCGGCGGCTGGCTTGACGATCGCCTCCCGGAGCTCGGCCGGGCCCATCGGCCCGACCAGCAGCGTGGCCTCCCGCAGGGCAACGGCCAGGCCGTGGTGCTCCGCGCACCGGCCGAAGAAGTCCGCCCGCACCGACATGACCACCCGTAATCGGCTGTCCGGCTCGCACGCTGCCAGCAACAGGCCGATGAAGGCGGCGCGTTCCGCTGGCTCGGTGCACAGCGTGAACGCCTCCTCGAACTGGTCCACCACCAGCACCGTGTCGCCTGCACCGTTCCCGGGCGCCACCGCTGCGGCATGGTCGGAGGCGGGCCGCGGGCCCGGAGTGAAGATCCGGATGGCGGCCGGACCTGTGCCCGTCGCGCCCCGATCCCTGAGCACTGGAATCAGTCCGGCGCGGAGCAAGGAGGACTTGCCGCTGCCAGAGGCCCCCACGACAGCGACCAAGCGATGGGAGTCCACCAGCCCCACCAGGTCGGCGACGAGCCGGTCCCGGCCGAAGAACCGCTCCCGGTCACCCGGTTCGAACCGGGAAAGTCCCCGGTACGGCGCACCGGTGTCGTCACCGCCCTCGGCGGCCGTGTCCCGCACGGCGGCATGCCAACGCCGCTCCCACTCCACGGGGTCCCCGCCACAGGCCCCCACATAGGCCAATACCACCGGCAGCGACGGAAGCTGCTGACCGCCGGCCGCCCGCGACAGCGTCGCGACCGAATAGCCGGCACGGCCGGCCATCGCCCGGTAGGTGAGGTCCCCCGCCTCCCGGCGCAGCTTGCGCAACTCGAACGCGAAGCGTTGTACCGGCCCTGCGGCCGGATCCAGCAAGCCCTCTTGGCGGCCCATCCCGCATCCTCCCCCCACCCGGCGACACCATCGGTCCGCGTCAACCTACGGACCCGCGAGAGCCGTTGCTACGGCTTCCCATCAGCCTGTCTCGTTCCGGCGGTCCTTCTGGCCTGCGGAGCGGCCTTTTGTTTCGAGTGGCGAGGAGGGCTGCGCAACAACCGGTCGGCCGTGAAACCTCGGTGGGTGCGGTTCCTTTGAAGGGAAGGGCGCGTGCTGAGCTGGGCCGTGGCTATGAAGCGTCGGCGTAGGCGAGGTGAGTGCCGCAGATGGTGCAGCGGAAGAGCATGGCGCTTGCCCCCTGGCCGAGGTGGGTCAGGAAGGTCTCGAGCTGGGATGCGTCGTGCCAGCCGCCCATTCGGAGGTCGAGTCGGAGCTGGTCGAGTGCCTTGGGGTGAGCTGCCAGCTCGGTGTATCCGACCTCGCCGATGAAGGCGGCCGCGTCGCTGCAGTGGACAAGCCAGTGCGGATCCTGCCAGGCGTGGAAGCCGGGGGTGCGGCGGGTGACCTGCGCCAGGGTTTCCTCGCTGACGCCGTCGAGTCCGTACGCGTCGGTGAATTCACCCTCGAATCGTTCAGCGGCACTGCCGTCAGCGATGCACCAGGGGCAGAACTTCCCACCGACATTCTGGGCCGTGTAGAAGGTGGCGGTGTAGATCCATCCCGTGCTGCGGTTGCAGCAGACACAGGTCTCGGCGCTCTCGCGGACGGACCCGCTTGCGGGGTCGGGGTGGTAGCGGAAGTGGGGCAGGTCGGTCGTCACAGGTGCGCCTGCCGGGGCATGGGGAGGTCGGCCTCGGTGCCGGTGGTCTGTGTGCCGGCGGGCATGACTGTGGACCTCATGGGTCGCAGTCTGTCCGCAAGCAGGCTCGTGATCAAGCGGTGAGGTTGAAGTCTTGCCGGTCGGGGGTGGGGTAGAGGCGCTCGTGCTCGCGGGCGGAGTGGTAGCGCCAGTAGGCGTCGAGGTCGCCGTTGGCGACGAGGGCGCGGAGCCGCAGGACGGCTTCGGCTCCGTGCAGGCCCCAGCGGGCGCCGGTGATGTCGAGGCGGTCGGCGATCAGGTGGCGGCAGGCGCCTTCGACGGCGCCGGTGGCGATCGGCCAGCCGTTGCTGAGGGCGGTGTCGTAGCGGAGCTGGTCGAGGTGGCCGGTGAGGTAGCGGTGGCAGGCGTCGACGGCCTCGCGGCGGGCGGCTGGGAGGTGTGCCCGGTCGGCTTGGGCGGTCATCTGGTCGGCGGTGCGGGCGGCGTGGCCTGCGAGGATCGCGGTCAGGCGGTCGGCCGCCCAGGCTTCAGCCTCGGTGGTGCCGGGCTTGTGGAAGGCGTGGGCGGCGGCCCAGACATACTCGGCGACGTGCACGAAATCCAGCAGCACGTGCGGTGTGGCGTCACGTCGGGCGGCCTCGGCGGTGATCAGGTCGACCTGGTGACGGGCTCCGTCGACGAGGACGATCCACGGCCGCAGATGCTTCGGGTCGCGGGCCTGGGCCTGGTCGAATGCGTCGGCGATGACCTGCTCGGGCGGGCGGACCAGGGAGGCGGTGCACCACTTGTTCTCGGCCCTGGGCCCCCGGCGGGCGGGGCGTTCGCCGCTTCGGCCGCCGGGAGGGTGGATCACGTCGTGAGGGCGCCTGGGGGCCGGACGGGTGTCGAAGACACAGGCCACGGTCGCCATCCGTTTCCGGTTCGGCTTCTCGCCCGGCGCGAGCCGGCCGCGACGCCCACCGGCGGCAGCCTTCGCGGCGGCCCGGCGGGTGGACTCCCGCAGGGCCTCGGGCCGCATGACCACGCCCTTGCCGTCCACCTGGACCACCAACGGCATCCGCCGGCTGCACGGCAGCGGGATCCGGGCCTGGTAGAAGCCGCTGACGTCGACCGCAGCCGCGACGACCAGTTCTTCGAGCCGGCGTTTGCCCAGCACCTTCCCGCAGTGACGCTCGACCGCCTGCTGGGCCTGGTCGAACGAGCCGCGCACAGCTTCGCTGACCGCGAGCCGGCGCAGGCCCATCGAGTGCCGGCCCGCCGGCAGCGACAGCTCGACATCTGCGGGGTGAACGTTGCCGACGCCCGGGCCCCGGTGGGCGATTCGGGTCACGCGGACCAGCCCGAAGATGCTGGCCAGCCAGCGGGAATGTCCCGTCTCCCGCCAGGGCCTGCCTTGCCCCTCCGGCCCCACCACGAGAGCCGTACTGCCGGCGCGGGCCTGTTGCTCTTCGCGCATCGCGCGCAGGTGCAGATGGTCCTGCAGCAGTTGCCGTAACAGCTCCCGCCCGGCGGCGTCGAGGTGTTCTTCCAGCTCGGCGTGGGTCCACGCGCCCGCATCCGTTCCCGACAGGGTGCGCATCAGCGTCTCGAAGGCACTGACCGAGCGGGCAAAGGGGTCAGCGGTGGCATGAGTGTCGTACGGTTTCATCTCCGGGGCTCTTCCTGTCGTGCATCCGATTGGGTCGCACCTTCGAATGTAGGCGGAAGAGCCCTGCTGTCAGCTGGAGTTGGGCGAAGCAGCCGCCCGGCGCCGGGCCGGAGTGAACATGCCGGGGGCCTCCTCGTCCAGCCAGCCTCGTTCCACCAGCCGCTTCAGCTTCGACCGGGTGCCCTCGATCTTCCCCGTCTCGGCCGGCAGCCCGATCCTCGGCACGATCTGCTTGGCGCGGACCGGCCCCGGTGCATCCGCCACCACCTCGATGCTGGCCCACATCGTCGCGGCCGACACCCTCTACGTACTGACCTTCATGGAGGAGGTGTCCGCCCGGCTCGGGTGGGCGTGGGAACCGCGCGAGGTGACGCCCGGCCGCCGGCCCGTCATGGAGATCGCGGGCATCGACCAGCGGCTCATCGGCTGGCAGTCGACCCGACGCCAGCAGATCGAGGACGCGCTGCCCGTCCTCACGGCGGAGTACGAAGCCGAGCACGGGCATGCTCCGGGGGAGCGGGCCGGCTACGCGCTGGCCTGCCGGGCCGCCGACCGGACGCGCCCCCCGAAGCGCAAGGAGCTGCGGTCGCTGTCCGAGCTGCGCGCGCTCTGGCGGGAGTCGGCGATCCGCAGATTCGGCACCGACACCATCGACCGACTCGCGGAGCGGGTGCGGGCGGCAGCCGCAGCGGTGTGGGCCCGGGTGCGGCCGGTGGTCGACGTCGCCCTGACGGCCGTCGACGTCGTGGCCGTGGTGTACGTGATGCGCGGCGCGTTCAAGCGCCACCACCTGCTCGCCGAAGCCCGCCGCCACCTCTCCTACGTCCTGCGCGGCCGACCCCACCAGAAGGGCCTGGACGAGCAGATCGTGCAGACCGTCGTCGACGACTACACCCGCCCCGTCGGCCGGGGCCGGAAGATGACCGCCGATCTGCGCGCCCTGTACCCCCGCGACACCGACGACCAGGCCGTGCTGCGCCCGCTGACCCGCAAGAGGACCGCTCCTCTTTACGAGCGGGCTCGCCTGGCCGCCGGAGCGCTGACCGCCCGGGTCCACGCGGCGCGCCGCTCGCAGCGCCTGGGTTCTCGTGCCCGCCCGCACACCGTCGCCGTGTACGGCGCCTCGAGGTCGCGCCCGCGTCCGTCGCGCACGGACCGGAAGGTCGGCCGTGGCCAGGAGCAGGGGACCGATGTCGCCGCGCTGGAGCTGACCCACGCCACGATCGAGGCGGTCGCCATGATGGCCGCCAAGCTCCAGGACGGTGTCCGGGAGCGCGCCGCCGCCCTCGGCCCCGTGCGGCGGGCCGCCCCGGCGGCGTCCCCGCCGTCACAGACCCAGCAGCCTGGCGTGCAGCAGGCGCCGGGCCGGACACCCACTGGAGGAGTCGCATGACCACGCCGGAGGAGAACCCGGAGATCCCGGGACTCGAGGACGCCCTCGTCGAGCTCGCGCAGCCCACAAGGAGATGGCCGCCGCGCTCGACGAGGACCAGGAGCCCGACCTCGATGAGGAACTGGGGTGGCAGCCGGTGTGGAAGCGGCTCCGGAAACTGAAGTCGAAGGCGGAGGAGAAGTAGGAGCTGCGCAAGCAGCGGCGGCTCCAGGAGGCCGGGAAGCGCCGCCTCGCCGCCGGGCAGTCGCGCCGGCCCCGCTCCCGGCAGAGCCGGATCGGCAACGCCGCCGCGCGCCGCGATGCCCGCGCCCTGTCCCGGGTGCGGCACTCCACCGCCTGGCTGTGGTGACGATGCCAGGCATCGTCCACCGAGTGGAACCCGCGAAGTTCAGCATCCAGTGGACGATGCTCTGCATCCGATGCAGAGCATCGGGTGGAGCCCACCGGGTGGCCACCACCCGATGGACTCCACCCGGTTGGCTCTGCTCACGAGAGACGGCTCTGGCTCAACTTCTGCGCCGGTCAGAGCCAAATTCAGAGAGCCTCATCATCACCTTTGCGGCGGCCTCCACCCCGCAGAAAATCAGGATGACATCGATCGAGGGGGACCCGTGGAGATATCCAACGCGCACTTACCCGCATCAGACCGGTTCGGATTCTGGGCTGACGTGGTGTCGGACCAGCTGGCACGGATGCGGATCACCAGCCCGATCGCGTCACGGGACTTCGTCGCACAAGCGTCGCTGACGCAGGCCGGTCCCGTGCGGGTGACCTGGTTCCGCTCTCCCCCGGCGCACCTGTCTCGGACCTGGGCGCACGTGTGGGCGGACGACCCGGGCATGTATCAGCTGATGTTGGTCACCGGAGCTCCGCTGTGGATCGAGCAGCACAGACAGGACTCGGGCCTCGTGCATGGGGCGCTGGCCATGTTCGACCTGTCGGAGCCGTTTCGCGGGGAGGTCCCGGACCGGGGTCACGACACCGAGGTGATCATCGCGCAGATACCGCACCACGTGCTGCCGCTGCCGATGGACCGGGCACGCCGGGCCTTGGCCGTCCCGCTGGCGGCGTCCGGGGTGGGCGGGGTCCTGGCGGACTTGATGACGTCGATACGGGCACACGGAGCGGACTGCGACCCCCAGGAACTCGAACGCATGGGCTGGATGGCGGCCGACCTTGCGGGGGCGGTCATCGCCCGGCAGCTGGACGCCTACAGGCAGCTGCCGGCGCAGACTCGGCAGGACGTCATGTGGGCACGGATCCTCAGCTTCATCGACGCGAACCTTGCCGATCCTCGGCTTGGGCCGGCCGCTGTCGCCGGATTCCACAATCTGTCACTGCGAGCTCTGTACGTGCTGTTCCGGCAGCACGACGAGGGGACGGTGGCGGCGGTGATCCGGCGAAGGCGGCTTGAGCGATGCCGGCAGGACCTGACCGACCCGCGTCTGGACACGCTGCCGGTGGCTGCGATCGGCGCGCGCTGGGGCATGGGCCATCCGCAGGGGTTCAGCAGGGCGTTCCGGATGAAGTTCGGAGTGGCGCCGGGTGAATACCGGCGGTCGGCACAGACCGGTAAGCATCTGCGCACTGGGAGGTAACCGCGATCGAGGCCCCGCGCCTACGGTGCGGGATACAGATGCGGCCCCGGCCAAAGCCCGGTCCGCACGCGCCTGTCGTCCGGGGACAATCCCCCGGTCGTCGTTCCGCATCCATCCGGAGGGGTCATGCAGATACCCGCTATAGGGCGCTGGGCCGTCGCTGCCGCAGCTGCCGCGTGCCCCAGTTCAGCAGTACCTGCGGGTCAGCCACGTTCGGCCCGACCCCTCCGTGATCAGGAACCCAAGCCGTTCGGCACCTCTGCGCACAAGCCGGATTCACGCCTACCGGGTCACTGACGGATTGTTTCGCCGCCAGACCGGGGCAGCGCAACAACCGCTGGCCTGCGAAAACTTGGGGTGCAACGGCCCAGACGAGCGTTCGAGTCCCACCAAGCGGAGGCGGCGGGACTTCGATCCCGCCCCCGTACCCCGACCATCGGGAAGACCCGTTCGTTCACCATCTACGAGAGGCATACGGACATGGCCACCATCATCCGCAGGGCGGCAACCGCCGCCGCGGCCCTGCTCTTCAGCGGCTTGCTGCTCGCGCCTGCAGCTGACGCCGTCCCGCAACAGGATCCCGCCGGGCCTCGAACGGCCTCCGGCTCCCCGCAGGCGCTTTCAGCCCAGTCCACCTACGGACCCTTCCGGATCCGCGCGGTCCACAGCGGGAAGTGCCTGGACGTCGCCGGCGGCACCTCCGCCACCGGCGACGGTGCCGACGTCCACCAGTGGACCTGCCTCGGG